>NZ_JBHXSC010000003.1:0-207238 GCF_042716505.1 Streptomyces sp. NPDC058674 | reverse complement strand
AGCTACCTCGCCGGCCTCCACCTCCGCGCCGCAATGATCTGGATCGACGACCTGCTCAAGACCGCCCAATGATCACAACATCACACAGGCCCTAGCGCCGAACCCATTGAGATGTGTCGACACGTGCAGGGGCTTCGACTGCGCATGGGCGCCGGACACCAGCGGTCCCCCGACATCTGGTAGCAGAGTCCGGGCAGCCTGCGAGCCTACGGACGATAGATCATCTCGATCAGAAGGGCCGTGATCGCCTGCCCAGGGCAGTCCGCGCGACGATGCGGGCAATCACCCTCTTCTGGGGAAGACCCCGCCCGCAACCCGCCATCGTAGAGACCAGCCGTGCGGTCGGTGGGACCCGAGGACGGCCGTCAGCGCCTGGGCGGGACGGCAGGAACGGCAGCCGTGGCCCGGGCGTACGCCGTCGCTTCCCCGCGTTACCCGGTTCGTGCGCATGTCAGATCCGCGTGCGCCTCGCCGCTGAGAGCCGGCGAGCTGGCTCTCAGCGGCGAGGTGGTCAGGGAGCGGTCTTCACGCCCCGGGACCGTACGAGGTGTGTGTCGCTGCGGTACGGCGCAGGGCACCGGTCTCGGCGGGTCACGGTGTTCCGTTGGCCCCGTTCACGCAAGGGCTGCCCAGGCCGGAGGTTCCGCCGGTCCCTCCCGTCCCGCCGTGGAAGAGGATGCCCCCGGTGGCGTTGCCGCCGGCGCCGCCGTTGCCGCAGGCGCCATCGGCGCTGGCGCCCGACTTGGCGCCGCCGTTGCCCCCGTCACCGCCCTTGCCGCCGAAGTTGAGGATGCCTCCCGAGCTCAGGCCCCCCGCCCCGCCGATGCCTGCGGCACCGCCCGGGTAGGCACCGACGGAGCTGCCGTTGCCGCCGTTTCCGGCCTTGCCGCCCTTGCCGCCGTTGCCAAAACTCTTGATGCCGCCGCGGCCACCGTTACCGCCCGCGCCACCGCCGTGGCCGATGCCGCCGTTGCCCGCATTGCCGCCCGCACCCCCGTCTGATCCCCCGGCGCCGCCGAGGCCGCCGCGGCCACCTGCGCCGGCGTCGGCCCCGGAGTTGCCCCCGGCGCCGCCGGCGCCGCCCGCACCCCCGTGGGTGCCCGCTCCGCCTGCTCCGCCCGCACCGCCGGCACCGGTCAGGCCGCCGGCCGCGCCGGTGCCGCCGTTGCCGCCCGCGGCGCCGTTGGGGCCGGCGTTGCCGCCGAGAGCACCCGCCCCGCCGGAACCGCTGCCGAGGCCGGCGCCGCCGTTGCCGCCCGCACCGCCGACCCCGCCCAGGACCCCGTTGCCGCCGGGACCCCCCGCACCGCCGGCGCAGTCCCCGGTTCCGGTCGCGGGGCCGCCCGCGGTGCCGGCAAAGCCGTTGGGATGGGCGGAGTTGCCGTTGGCACCGGCGACGCCCGCGGTGCCGGCGGTGCAGGCGAGGGCGGAGGCCGCGGCGGGAGAGCCGAGGAAGAGTGCTGCGCCGGCGAAGAGCGTGGGCAGGGCGAGGAGCGCGGTGGTGTGGTTCCTGTTCATGACGGGTTTCCTCAGGCTCAGGTGAAGCGTGGGTCGGTGCGGGTCACTGGATCAGGCCGGTGCGGAACCAAGTGGGGGAACATCCGTTCCCCGAACCGGTTTCCGCGCCGCGTGCCGGTAGGCAGTCGGCGAAAATCCCGGACTGTTTCCAGTGGGGCAGGCATCTCCTGCTCGCCATAGGCGGCCAGGGTCACGGCGCGGGGCCAAGTCTGCGAGCAGGGCAGTCTTCTCTGAACGGTGAGGCGGTTCCCCCGGCACGTTGCCTAGTCAGCGGACGCTGGACCGGGCCGGACCGTCGCGTACGAGATGCTCGGCTCGGTAGTGGATGCGCAGGGCACCGGCCCCTGCGGGGAGTGCAGCCATCCCGGCCCTGGGAGACGAAACTTCGCGGCACCCAGGCATCGCGTCGTCAGGCATACCGTGCGGGCGGGCAAGCCTCCGGGCCGGGCCGTCAGGCCAGAACCGCCCCGCCCTTACAGCGTCTGCAGGGGCGGGGCGGCACCGAGGGATGCGTGTCGTCCTACCGGAGCTGGCGGGGCACTCCCCGCTAGGGTCGGTTCAGCAGGGAAGGGTTGAGTTTCCGGCGGCGCCGGTGGCACCGGTGGTGCCGTCCGCGGTGAACGTGGCAGCAGTGCCGTTGCCACCGGGTTTGCCGGGGCACACCGGGCTGGCCGCGCCACCCGCACCGCCGGTACCGCCCTTGTGTCCGCCACCGACCGTGGACGCTCCGCCCTTGCCGCCCTTGCCACCGGCGATGCCGACACCCGCGTTGCCCACGCCGCCCACACCGCCCTTGCCCCCGGTACCGCCCAGGGCGGCTACGCCCCCGGAACCGCCGCTGCCGCCGTTGCCGTTGGCACCCCCGGCGCCGCCGGCACCGCCCGCGCCACCGACGCTGGCGCTGCCGCTCGCGTTGCCGCCGTCACCCCCGGTGCCGCCGTTCCCGTTGGCACCGGCCGCGCCACCGGTACCGCCCAGGCCACCGATCCCACCACCGGTGCCCACACCGTTGGCCCCATTCCCCCCCGGAAGACCCAGGAGAGTGAAGCCGCCCACAGCCCGGACGCTGCCCGTCTCGGCACGGGCCGACGCGGAAGCCAGGGCAGGGGCGGCGGTGAGACCGGCCACGGCGATCACGGAGACCAGGAGAGTCCGGGAAAGGGCAGTGCTGCGCATGAAGCGCATGAGGAAGCCTCTCGAAGTGCGCGACCGTAGATGCTCCACGACCGACACACCCGCAACCTACACATGAACACACCACCCCATACGTCGCACAATGATCCAATAGCTCGAAACAGACCTTATGAGCAAAATTTGGCCTTAACGCCCCGCTGTTGAGGTCCCGCTGGAGCGTCACCCTCGCGTCCGGAAAGTTTCGGAGTCCAGGAGTTATGCCGACGCGTCGCCGAGCGCGACGGGGGCCGCCCCCCGCGCCGCCCGGGGGCGCCATGCGGCAGGGAGGCGGGGAGCGTGGGTCATCGGAGGGTGATGCCACTCATTTGCAAAACAGCCACGGCAGCAACAAGGTGCTCGCCGGGAGCCTGGCGGCGTTCGTGCCCACCTCAGGTGCCTGCAGAACCGATAAACCATTAGCCCGAAAGCCGCAACATGCGACATAGGCGCCACTCGTTTGCCGCGCATCCTCCGTAATGCGGGCCCGTTGGATGGATATGACGAAAGCAAGCCCACGGTTCACCTCAGGAGACGTCTTGGTCAGCGCAACGGGCAGTGCGGCAGGCGTGGTTCTCCTGGGGAAGTGGGTCTACACGCCCGCCCCCGCCTCCGAGGTGAACGCGACCCTCCACGACAGCTACCGACGGGTCGACCTGCGGCACTCCGCCCAGCTCCTCGAAGACCTCCTCACGGAGCTCGGACACATCCAGGAACGTTTCGCCGCCTCGGCAAGCAACCCCGAGGGGTGCGACACCCACTCCCTCGACGAGCCCCATCAGCAATCCCTTCATGTATGAAGCGGGGGGCCGTCACCGGCGTCCGGAAATGCCCGCCCCGCGCCCTGCCACGGGAGGACAAGCGCCATCCGGCCACTCCCAGACGTGGGAGCAGCCCCTGGTCCCACTTGACCATCATCTGGACGTGGCCTGGGACCCGGCAGAAGAACTCGCCCACCTGCTGCACGAGGCCGTCGAGAACGAGCGGAACGGCGCCACACCGCCCGCGAACACTGCCAAGATTCCGGTCATCGACGGCTCCCACAACGACCCCCTCGGCGGCCTGACCAAGATCACCGCCGGCCTGCCCCCGCTGTCCCCCACACCGCCCCGCGGCCGACGCCGCCCCCGTTCCCGCAAGCGTGCGATCAGCGCACTGCGCACCACCAGCTTCTTCCTCGCCGCGCTCGCCGCGGTCGTCGTGTCCATGGTGTGCGTCTTCAGCGGCATGGTCAGTTACGACCCCCTGCGCCACATCGCCCAGTACCGCACCTACGGCAACGCGGACAGATGGTGGCCCCTGTTGGTCTACGGCCCCTGGCTGGTCGCATCCCTATCGATCCTGCGAGCCGCCCTCCACCGACGACGCGCAGTGCACTCCTGGGCCGTCGTCCTGCTGTTCTCCATCGTGTCCATGCTCCTGTGCGTCGCACAGGCCCCTCACACACCCGTCGACGTGGCAGCCGCCGCGCTCCCGGCCCTCGCCTCCCTCACCTGCTTCCAGCAACTCGTCCGGCAGATCACCCTCACCCGCCCACCACTCCAGACCAAGCCACGCCACCGCACCCGCCCCACAGGCCGACGACCCGCATAACCGGACCCCGCCTCCGCACAGGCCGGACACGGCAGAACACGTGACGCTGGACGGACGAAGCGGCATAAACCAGCGGAAACCGAGAAGGACACCTCGTGATGTCCGGCAACGCCCGGCCGGGAACCTCGGCCGCACGCAGCCGCAGACGCCAAGAGCCGCAGGTGATCTCCGCCGGTGTGGAGGCCGAACACACCGAGGCGCTCCGTGTTGACGCCGGACGTGTCCCGCAGGCGTGGGGGACGTTGAGACGGCGACGCATGCACTGGCCTGGACCTGCCCCCCCCAGGTCGGGCCCGTGCCGTCCGCGGCTCCGATCCCCGCCCGGCATCGGAGCCGCGTCCACGACTCCCGGTCAACCGTGCTGTCGAAGGGCCTGGTTCGCCCTCGCGACCAGGACTTCATACTGCCGGGGCGCCGTTGGCCCGTCGCGTACCCACAGGAGTGCCGACGCTCAACCGGGATCGCCGTTCCGGCATGACGGCCGGGCCCCGGCCGTCATGCCGGACGGTTCCCGCCCCCTCGCCCCCCTCACCGCCACTGTTCCGTCTCCTTGGCGGGCGCGGCGGCGGCGCTCAGCATGAAATCGCTGGAGTGGCGGAAGAACTTCCTGCCCTGACCGTCCCCTAAACGAACGACGTCCCCGGCACGGTCGTGCCAGGGACCTCTCTGCCGAAGACGGCCGGCAGGGGTCAGCACGTCTCGGTGCTGGTGCTCTCCGGGCCCTTGGCAGCCCGCTCGTAAGCTGCGGCGTCGGCCACGTTCAGCACCCTGCGCCTGTTACCCCGATGGCCGGCCCGCCCAGAGAGCTGCCCACACCCGGGCCGCGTCCACGTCGTCCACAGCGGCAACGCCCCTGGGCATTGCCTTGACCGCGCGCGCGGGCGGGCCGAGCGCGAGATGAGGGCCGCGCGTAGGTGCGCGGCCCTCATCGCATGCGTCAATCTCCCGCGGGAGCGCCGGACAGGCTTCCACGATCCGGCTCGGCTCGGCCCTACAGGCTCCCAGGGGAGGGCAGGGCCGTCGCAGTGCCCGCGGGTCCGGTCAGGCCGGGGTGATGTTCTCGGCCTGGGGGCCCTTCTGGCCCTGGGTGACGTCGAACGTCACGGTCTGGCCCTCCTGGAGCTCGCGGAAGCCCGAGGAGTTGATCGCGGAGTAGTGGGCGAAGACGTCCGGGCCGCCGCCGTCCTGGGCGATGAAGCCGAAGCCCTTCTCCGCGTTGAACCACTTCACAGTTCCCGTAGCCATATCCATGCCTTCCAGCCGATGAACGCCCCCCGCAACGCGCGGAAGGCGGAGGTGATCGCCCTGGTTCCTGCGGCACAGCACAGCAAAACACCCACGCCGAGGCGTGGGCAAAGGGAACTTCCGAACCACGACAGCTTAGACCCGAGGCTACACGCAGCACACCCCATCACCACGTGAAACGACCCGTACGCCGCACTCAACGGCGTACATACAGGGGACCCGCAGGTGCCCGACGGGCGCGTACCGCCTCAGGCCGCGGCCGACGGGTTCGCCGGACCGGCGGCACGACGGTGTTCGGCATTGATGCGCTGCGCCTCTTCGAGCTGGTCCTCGAGGACGACGATCCGGCAGGCTGCCTCGATGGGGGTCCCGTGGTCGACGAGTTCGCGGGCGCGGGCCGCGATGCGCAGCTGGTAGCGGGAGTAGCGGCGGTGGCCGCCGGCGGAGCGGAGCGGGGTGATCAGGCGCGCCTCACCGATCGCACGGAGGAAGCCCTGGGTGGTGCCGAGCATGTCGGCGGCCCGGCCCATCGTGTAGGCGGGGAAATCGTCGTCATCGAGACGGCCGAACGAGTCGTCTGCGGTCATCTCACCTCTCTGTGAACCACGCGGAGGGGCCCTGGTGCCTATGGCACCAGGGCCCCGAAGGAACTGCTACACCATCTACCGGCCCTGGAACTGCGCCGGCCTCCTGTATCCGCCCACCCGACCAGAATGCTGTCGGGGTTGCGGGGATCGCGGTTGCTCGACCGGAGGCCACCTCACTAACGATGTCCTGCGGTACCCGGACTCAACACTCCGTCCGGGCGATCCTGATGGCGCCCAATCCGTCCGTTCATCCCTCGGATGATCAACTACCTACAACTGGGACTGCGGGTACTGCTCCACTCAGAACTGCTTGTACTGCGAACTGCTCGCGGCCTGACCAAGCGCCACGCTTCCGACAGCCAGCCCCGTCGCCCACCCTGCATCTGCTCTGGCTTGGAACCCCACTGCCGAACCTCCCGGTGCGCGCGCCCACCATCGACGCCTCCACCGAGGCACTGCTCACTGCTGGTACTGCGAACTGCACTTATATGCGGTGGCCCCTGATCACTGCAGGCCGCCCGGTCCGGTCGTCAGCCCCGTCGCCGCCGTGCAACAAACCTGGCTTCGGAACTCCACCACCGCACCGCATGCGCGTACTAGATGCCCGGCAGTTCGTCCCTGCCAGGCCCTGCGGTCTCTCTGTGTTACGAGAGAAACCATAACCACACCCTCGCCCAATGTCTAATCCGGCCGCCGTAGATTTTCGTGGGTTGGACAGCGAGGTAATCGGCCTTGAGCAGTGTTGGAGACGGGGCGCAAGGCGGTCATCGCCGGGTTAACCCCCACAGGCCGGGGCACAAGCACCGGACATGCATGACCGCGCATCGACGACCAGAAACAGGGTGACCTGCATGGACACGATGACCGTCACCGTCGCACCCGCCGGCTCCGCCACATCCGTCGCCGGAGCTCGTGACAGCGCCTGGCACTTCCTCGCAGACCTCCTGCCGGCGCCCACGGCCGAGGCCGCCGAAACCGTGGTCATGGTCGTCTCCGAGCTCGTCACCAACGCCCTGCGCCACGGCGGCGGAACCTGCACCATGGACCTGGCCGCGCACCCCGACAGCGTCGAGGTGGCCGTCCACGACAGCAGTCCCCGAACCCCGCGCATGCGCACCCCCGACCTGAACGGCGGCACCGGAGGCTTCGGCTGGCCCATGGTCAACCGCCTCTCCCACACCACCACCGTCACCCCCCACCCGGCCGGCGGCAAAACCGTCACCGCCCTCCTCACCCGGTAACACCACGACACCGCGCCGCCAGTCGGGGTAGCCGGCACTCTCCCTCGGGATCGAACGCACCGATGACGGCCGCACACCGGGCCTGCACGCCTGTCCGCGACCGCCACCGTGCGGGACGACCGAAACGGGATCGGCGCCGTGGTCCGGCCCCATCCGGGCTGCGTCGCCTGAGCCGCGTCGGGGCCCTGGAGAGTCAGATCGTCGGCGGGCGACACTTCGAGGCCCGGGAGGGGCGTGGTCCCCGCGCGGCGGCGACCAGGCCCTGGGGCCCGCTCCTGCTACTCGGCTGTCTCGTCGGCGGTCGCGTCCTCGATGGTGAACACTTGGTCCGCGCCGGTCACGGCCAGCAGGCGGGCAAGCTGACGGGGCAGGGGGCCCACCAGGCGCAGCTCGTGTGCGCGGCAAAGGGTGAGGAGCAGGTTCAGGAAGGTGGAGTCGCCGAAGGTTACGCCGCGGACGTCCAAGAGCAAGTGCTCGACGCCGGCCGCCGTCACGGCTGTGTCGCATGCGGCCTGGAGCGGGGCGATGGTGTTGAAGTCGAACTCCCCCGCGCACCGCACCACCCGCTGCCCGTCGCGATCGGGCAGAACGGTCACCGTCGTTTGTTCCACAACGCCTCCTCCAGCACACGTGAAAATCTTGTCCTCAGCCTGCCCGAACCTCTGGCTACCGCCGGTGGCTTCCCCGGTGCAGTAGGGGAAAGAGGGATCAGTTCAGACGCAGGATGGCTTTGATGGTCTTGCCCCCGGGATGGAGGGTGATGTCGATGTGCTCGGCCAGGCGCTGGATGAGCGGCCAGCCGTGTCCGCCGGGCTTGACGGGGTCGCCCCGGTGCGACGTCGGTGTGCGCGTACTGCCGTCGCCGACCGAAACGTGCAGGGCGTGGTCGGTGGTTTCGGTGCGGAAGAGGGTGATTCCGCCGCCGTGGCGGATCGCGTTGGTGGCGAGCTCCGTCGTGACCATGAGGGCGTCCACGGCGATCACGCTGTCGAGGCTTACGCCCACCCGCTCCAGCAGCTCAGTGACACGGCGGCGGGCAGCAGTTGATGTGGCGACAGCCAGCTGGTCGCCGTCCGGACGGCGGTCCGAGCCAGGCGTTCCGTCGGCTGCTGCGGGCGTACTCATGCCGTGACCACCTGCCCTCCGTCGCGGAAGTCATGCCGCCCCGGCCTGTTCGGCCGCGGCGTGATGATCAGCATGCCACCTGGGCGCCCAGGCCGTGCCGCGGCAACCATCCGCATCAGCGGGTCAGGGCACGCGCGGGTCGGCTTCGGCGTGGGGGCCGTGCCAGTCCAGGCACAGCACAGTCGCGTCGTCTCTCGGCGGCTGGCCGTCGTAGACGTCGGTGACCGCGCCGACCAGAGCGCGCACGACCTCGCGGGGATGCTCGTCCGCGGTCTTGCGCAGGAGACCGGGCAGGTCGACGGCTTCGGCTTCGCGTTCCTGCATGCCGTCGGTGTGGAGCAGGAGGCGGTCGCCGGGTTGCAGGTCGAGGTCCTGGACCTGGTAGATGCCCGGGTGGTGGCCGAAGCCGAAGGGCATGTTCACAGCCAGGTCGATTTCGGTGACCGTGCCGTCACGCAGGAGGAAGGGCCGGGGGTGGCCGGCGTTGACGAGCTGGGCGCCGCTTCCGTCGAGGGCGATGCGCAGGAGCTGCCCGGTGGCGAAGGTGCGGTGGCCGTGGTCGAGGAGGACCTGGTGGCTCTGGCGGGCCTGCTCGGCGAGGCCCTCTCCGGCGCGGCGGGCGCCGCGGGAGGCGTTGACCAGGAGGGTGGCCATCAAGGAGGCGTGGACGTCGTGGCCCATGGCGTCGGTGATCGACAGGTGCAGGGTGTCGTTGTCGAGGCTGTAGTCGTATGTGTCCCCCGCGATGGTGGCGGCCGGGACCAAGGCGCCGGCCAGCGTGAACTGCGGGGCTTCGCACGCGGCGGCGGAGGGCAGCAGCTGACGTTGGATCTCCGCGGCGACGCTCACGGTGGTGGTGCGGTTGCCCCAGTGGTAGAGGTCGGTGAACCGGCGGTCGGTGACGATGATGTACGCCAGCGCGTGCGCCGCCTCCTCCACCTGCGCCAGGACGTCGCCGGTGACATCGGTGAGGAACAGTTCCAGGACACCGACGGTGTCGCCGCGGTTCGTCACCGGGGCCAGGACCCGCTGCCCGTCATCGCCGGCCGGCGCCCGCACCAGTCGCTGCGTGCGCAGGACCTCGCCGTAGATGCTGCTGTCGACCAGCGGGATCCGCTCCGCGCGGTCTTCCGCAGACGTGCCCCCGGTGTCGTGGACGCGCAGCATGCGCCGGCCCACGATGTCGACGAACAGAAACGACACATACCGGGCACCGAACCGGTCCCGCAGATTACGTGCGACAACGTCGAGGGAGTCCACCGGCGCGGCAGTCTCCGCCGCGGCCAGCACCTCGGCCAGTCCGAGCCGATCACGTGCCACTTCAGCCTCCACAAGGTCTGTATACGGGACAGCGAATCACAGCCGGACGCAGCCCCATCACTCTTCGGACAAAGACGGCCAACTGGATGCACTCAAACACACCGCACACGCACACCGCATCAAGCGACTATGCCCGGCACAGGCGCTCTGGGCAGGCACCAGCGGATGCCCGCCGCTGGGGGCTGCTGCCGCTGTGTGGTTTGGGGCGGATCGGTCGCCGGTCGGGCCGGACCCCGATCGGCTAGAGCCCGGGCAGCGTCTGATCAGCCGAGGCGGCCGACGTGGATGACCACGATGGTGACGGTGGCGTGTTGATCTTCTCGGTTTTGGTGATCAGGCCGGCAGCCGGGACGGTGCCCAGGGGGCCGTTGTCGAAGTAGGTGCGGGTGTCGCCGAGGACATCGGCGGGCCGGTTGGCGGCCGTGCCGCAGGGCACTGCCACGCTCTCCACGCGGCTGTGCTTGTTCAGGATCCAGCTTGTGGTGTTGCGGGCGTAGGTGGTGGTGGTGCAGGACTCGTCGCCGGTCTTGGCGGTGTCGCCGTTGTTCGACTCCCAGTCGACCATGCCGTGGTTCCCCGCCGACGTCGAGGAGTGGTCGGTGCGGTGGGTGCTGCTGCACCTGATCAAGGAGACCGCACGCCACGGCGGCCACGCCGACATCATCCGCGAGAGCCTGGACGGCGCCACCCCCTACCCGCTGATGGGCGCCGCCGAGCAGTGGCCCGACCCGTGGTTCGAGCCCTGGGAGCCCGCGTGCCCGGTGGCTGTGGGCCACGGCCGTCAGAAGCCGTGTCCCATCGGCCGAATGGGGTCGAGGCGCTCTTGCGGACCGGTCCTACGCTGGAGGCATGGCCACCGATCCCTTGTTGAGACAAGGCCCCGACTCGACGGAACTGGTCCTGCATGCCGGCCCGGCCGGGCCGGCGTGGAACGCGCTGACCTCGGCGGGGTCGGCCCTGTTGTTTCCGCTCGTCCTGGGCGGGCCGACTCTGCTCGTCATTTTGTGCATGGCGCTGGCTGGGGCGCGGGCGTCGACCGTGTTCGTGGTGGTGGGGGTGATCGCCGGGCTGGAGTACCTGCTCGGCTGGCTGGCGCTGGCCTTTTCCCAGGCCCGGGACATCCTGCGGGTGGAGTTCGCGCCGACAGGGGTGCCCGCGTCCCTGCGGTTGGTCCGGGCCGCCGGGCCGGACGACTGGCTGCCCGTCGACACCCTGCGCGAGGTGCGGCTGACGCACAAGGTGGTGGAGCCGTACCAGGGGGACCGCAAGCCGGCCACCTCCACGCTCGCGCTGGAACTCGTCCTGCGGGGCGGCCCGGAGCGGCTCGCCCCCCTCCCGTTCGGCGGCGACCCGCAACGGCTCGCCGACGCACTGGAGGCCCTACTCGGCCCGGCTGCCGTCGTGGTGGAACTGCACACCGAGCGCAGCACGCGCGATGAGCCGCGATCCCACTCGACCTGGTTCTCCGGCGGTTCGGCCTCGGCCAACTCGGGTGGCGGCTGACCCCGGGCTGCCCGTGGCGCTCCCCGGTTGGGCGTATTGAGCCGCCGGGTCGGCTCGGCCGCAGCCGGGTCCTCCGGCCACGGGTGGCGGGGGTAGCGGCCGCGGAGCTCGGCCCGCACGGCGCGGTAGCCCTCGCGCCAGAACGACGCGAGGTCGCCGGTGACGGCGGCCGGGTGCCCAGCGCGCTCTACGCCGCCCGCCTCTTCGAAGCTCAGGAACGGGGAGCCACCGTGGCGTTATTCTGAGTTCTTTCACTGAGAGGCATTGGGTCGATGGAGTTCCGGTTGCTCGGAGCGGTGTCAGTCGTCACCGAGGCCGGTGGTCTGTCGCTTGGTCCTGTCAAACGGCGCAGCCTGCTCGCCGCACTCCTGTTGCGGCCCAATTGCCCAGTATTGCTCGAGCACCTCATGGCTGCTTTGTGGGAACAGGAACCGCCGGCGCGCGCCCGCGGTGTCATCCAGGGGCATGTGTCGCAGCTGCGGGTGTCGCTGACGGGTGCCGGCGCCGGGGCGCATGGCGTTGAGCTGGTCACCCAGGGCGGGGGGTACGTCCTGCGGATGCCGAAGGCCCTGCTGGACGTGCACCGCTTCGAGGATCTGGTGGCTGGGGCCCGTGGGCAGCGTGGCCCGGCTGAGGCGGTGAGAATGTACCGGGAGGCGTTGTCGCTGTGGCAGGGGCCGGCGCTGGCCGACGTCTGCTCGAGCCCGCCGCTGCTGGCAGCCGCGCAGACGTTGGAAGAGATGCGGCTGGCCGCGGTGGAGCAGATGGCCGCGTGCTACACGCGGTTGGACGAGCATGCCGGGGCGGCCACTGTCCTGCGTGCCGAGGCGGTTGCCCACCCGCTGCGCGAATCGCTGTCTGCCGCGCTCATGGGGGCGCTCCAGAGGGCAGGCCGCCGTTCGGAGGCGCTCGACTGGTTTCATCGCACACGGCGGTTGCTCGCCGACGAACTGGGCGTGGACCCGGGCCGGGAGCTGACGGACGCCTACGCCGCAGCCTTGCGCGGCGGTGAAGGCGACGTGGCGCAGGCCACCGGCGGGAACAAGACGAAGGCTGCCGCCGCGGTTCGGATTCCTTCCCAAGCCGCCACGACGGACGTTGCGCTCCCTTTCGGGGCACCGGATGCCGTTGCGCGGCCTG
Source organism: Streptomyces sp. NPDC058674 (assembly GCF_042716505.1). Lineage (NCBI taxonomy): Bacteria > Bacillati > Actinomycetota > Actinomycetes > Kitasatosporales > Streptomycetaceae > Streptomyces > Streptomyces sp. NPDC058674. The sequence continues at coordinate 194,796 of NZ_JBHXSC010000003.1, read as the reverse complement.
GTGCGCCCGACCTGCTGCCGCGGGCGCCGCGTGGTTTCCACGGACGGGAGGCGGAGCTCGTCTCCCTTTCCCGGGCCGCCGCAGGCGAGGCGCCGGTCTGTCTGGTCACCGGGCCCGCCGGAGTGGGGAAGACGGCCCTGGTGCTGCACTGGGCACACCGGGGCCATGCCGGTTTCCCCGACGGGCGGCTCTACGCTGACCTGCGCGGTTTCGGCGACACGGGCGAGCCGACCCTCGGGGAGGTGTTGCGCGAGTTCCTGCTGGCGCTCGGTGTCGCGCTGCGCCGGATTCCTGAGTCGGTGAATGGCGCGGCCGCGCTGTTCCGGTCGCTGGCTGCCGACCGCCGACTGCTGGTGGTGCTCGACAACGCGCGTGATTCCGAGCAGGTCAGGCCGCTGCTGCCGGGCGGTCGCCGTTGCGTCACTGTCGTCACCAGCCGCCACCGGCTGCCGGGGCTGATCGTCACCGACTCTGCCCGGCCAGTTGCCGTGGATGTGCTCGGGGCGCAGGACGGCACGATGCTCCTGGCCGGGGTACTCGGCACGGAGCGGGTGCTCGCAGAGCCGGTGGCCGCGCGTCGGCTGGCCGAGTTGTGCGGGGGCTTGCCGCTCGCGCTGCGGGTGGCTGCCGCCAGGCTGGTGCAACGTCCGGGCTGGTCGTTAAGCGCGATGGCCGCCGAGCTGTCCGACGAGACGCGCCGGCTGAGCCTGCTGGACGTGGAGGACACCGGCGTGCGGGCGGCACTGCACCTGACGCTGCAACAGCTGCCCCGGCAGGTTTCCCGGCAGTTCGCCCATCTCGGCCGCCATCCCGGCACGCACGTCGACCGGTTTGCGGCGGCGGCCCTGGCGGACACGGACCCGGCGTCCGCCGAGAGCTGCCTGGAGCGGCTGGCCGTCGCGCACCTCGTCACGGAGACGGCGTCCGGCCGCTGGGCATTGCACGATCTCATCCGGCTCTACGCACGGAGTCTGGACGCCGGGCCCGATGCGCTCAAGCGCGTGCTCGACCACTACATCGCCACGGCCCTCGCGGCCATGGCGGCGGCCGAGCCCGGCAACGAGGCGGACTTCCCGCTGCCGGCGGACTACCTGCCGCCGGCCGCCGTACGGGAGTTCGGCGACCGGTCTGCCGCCGTGGCCTGGTATGCGGCCGAGCGGGACGACCTCACGCTGGCGGTGGCCGCGGCACACGCTGCCGGGCTGCACGCCAGGACCTGGCGGATCGTCCTGGCACTGTGGCCGCTGATCGTGTGGCGGGTGCGGGACGACTGGGTCCCGCACCTGGAGACCGCGCTTGCGGCGGCACGGGCCGACGCCGATCAGCACGGCGAGGCGCGGGTGCTGAACGTGCTCGGCTGGGTGCTGATCGAGGAGGGTCGCATCGCGGAGGCGCTGACCCGCCTGGGGGACGCCTCAGCGCTCGCCGCCCGGGCAGGCGACGCGGTCGCCGAGGCGAACGCGTTGATCGTCCTGGCCATGGCGCAAGCGGCGCTCGGCAGCCCGGACGAGGCTGCGCGGGGATGCGAACGGGCGGTAGAGCTGGCGCGCACGGAGGGTAACCGGACCGCCGAGCGACTGGCCCTGCAGCACCTCGCCCGGCATTGGGTGGACGCCGGGAAATGGGGACCGGCCCTCGACACGGTGAGCGAGGCCCTCGCCTTCGGTGATCAATCGGACACCTCCGATGTGCCCCGCATCCTGCTGCTCATGGTGCGGGGAGAGGCGCTGCTGGGGCTGGGGGACACGACCGAGGGCATCCGGCAGCTCGCCCGGGCGGCCCGGGAGGCGGAGTTGTCCGGCTACGAGGACGGGGCGGTACGGGCGCTGGAGGTGCTCCTGCGAGTGTCGTCGGATCCGGGCGTCCGAGCACGATACGACGCGGCGCTTGCGCGTCTCACGACGCGCTCCTGAACCGTTGCCCGCGTCGGAGGAGGCCGAAGCCCTCCGGCGGCTCGGCATCGCGGCTCGGGAGGCGGAGAACAGGGGCTTCGAACGGTATCGACGCGGCAGTTGCGCGGCGCAGACGCGGACGTGGCCCGTTGACCCCTGGATCGCAACCACAGGCACGGGCCTCCTCCACCCAGGCCGGCGGAGGAGGACGGCGGTGGCTGCGCCGGGCGCCGGGCCGTGCGCCCCGGACGTATGAAGTCACTCAGGGCGCGTCGCCCGAGCCCAATCGCTCCAGGACCGCCCAAGTCCCTGCCGCACCCTCTGCCATGGCTTGCCATCGGTTCCCAGCACAATGATCGTGGTGCGATGACCGGATTCGTCGCCATCGCCTTCAACGAAAACCTCGCTTGTGGCAGCTCCACCCAGGGATATCCATCCGCCCCAACGGTGGTTTGTGGTAAAACGCGACCACACCGCACCGTCGGCACCGACCAGGAACTCCTCCGACTCGGTGGGGGTCAGCGGCCTCAGGGTTATCCCGTGCGCGCAGTTGTATACGGCGCCGCCAGGACCGTCACAGTTTGCCGCCTGGGCCGGCACTGAACTCACCGCCAGCCCTGTCACCACTGCGATAGTGACACCGAGCGCCTTCATTCTTTTGATATTGGTCGCCATGACCGAATCCTTTCGGCAACGCCCGACCCGTTCCGGGCCCGACGGATCTTCTCTACTCATTGCTTGATGCACCGGAAGGGCCGATGCGGAAAGGCCAGTGCGTATTAGCGGGCCCCAAAATTATCTACGCGCAACGAAGCGGCCTTCTTGTAATGCGAGGAGAGACCTTCATGGATATTTGTGACCCAGATGCTTTCAGAACAGCTTCGCCTCCCGCCGAGCGGGTTCTTGCACGGCTCGTTATGAATTCCCATCGACATCACGCCGCGGGCGGAGATTCCACCTACCGTTCGCGCGAAGACAGGGCCGCCGCTGTCCCCTTCTCCTGCGAGGTACCTGCCGGCCACTTGCTCCAACTTGTCGACGTGCCGCAATTCCCCATCCTTGTTCCTGACCCACTGAGCGGTCAAGGTGACTTTCGCTCCACAGGCCTCCCCGAGAAGCGCTCCGCTGACGCAGAGGCTCTCGCCCTCAAAGGCGCGGCCGATCCCTCTCACCTGCCCTGACTGCACCGGCATTTTGATCCTGTAGCCGGTGTAAATGTACGGAGTTGCCGAACTGCCATCAGGAAGCTCGATAAGGGCAGAGTCGTAATCCCTATGCAGGTCGATCATCTTGCCCATGGGAGAGCGCTCCCCATTCCTGACGTCGACTCCGTCGCCCTTGAAGCAGTGTCCAGCCGTGAGCAAGTACCTGCGGTTGGTTTGAGGAGAGTAGGCACTGAATCCGGCGGTGCATGTGCCACTGCTCGTCCGAATGAAGGAACCTCCGTAATACGGATGGCCGTCGGCGTACCGGCTGGGACCGCCATAGTCGGCTACGGGTCCTTCCTTCCGCATACTCAGGGGAAACCCGCCGGTGACAGATTTTGGAATGGAATCGAGAGTCGCCCGATCATTGAGAACATTCATTCCGGGAGGCAGGCTGGATGAATCGACGCCAATGTTCAGTGAATTGCCATCACTGCTCGCTCCCGCACTCGTGACCGCTGCCCCTGCTACTCGGACGCCTGACTCAACGATCGCTCGCGCCCGTTCATCCAACTCTTTGAACGTGTATCGAGAGGCTGCGACTGTCACGTTGATGCCCTTTGCGCGATGGGCTTCGATCAAACTGGCGACAGTTTTGGGAACCTCTCCCTTCCAGCTCAGCCGGTATCCCTTGTCTTCCATGGACAGCACGGTGCCGGCATACCCGGAATCCGCGTCCTCCTGAGCCGCCTGATATATCTCGTTGGCGGCTTCTGAGATAGGGGCCTGCGCGATCATGGCGGCATTCTCTGCCGATGCCACCGAGAAAGCTCCGCGTAGGTCGGTGGGCTGGGCCGTCTCAGGGCTGTCCAGATTCGACAACACGAGCAGGGAGCCGGAAACGGCGAGCGATATTCCTAGAACCGTGCTCCGACTGAAAAGTTTGTACTTCACGTCTCTGCTCTCTGACATAGGTAATTGCACGACGGGTCAAGCCGATGCTCTGCCGCAGGACAGTCAGACTTCCACGCCGTGCTCACGTACCGCTGACGTACTGCTCACGCGGGGTCTGCCCATCGCTCACCCGCAGTGGTACGGCGCCGTACGGGTCGTGCAGCCGAGGGCCCGAGGGGTTTGGTGCTGGCCCGCAAGACGACCGGGGGCCCTTCCCGCCCCACGCAGTGACGTCGGGGCCCGACCCGCCGTGCCGGCCTCGGCCGGACGGCGATGCGCCCCTCCGTCCGCGCCGGCGGGACGCCCGGTGCCGTGGGCGGGAAGGTCCACCGGGTCGCGGTGTCCGGTGCGGTGCGGTGCATCGCAGGGCGAAGGGCCGAGTCCCCACCGCACCGGAGATACGACGGGCCGAATCGTTTCGGCTGTGGGCCGTTCGGGCGGCAGCCCGTGCGGTGTGGGCCCGCCTTCGCCCCGATCCGTCCGCGCGGTGGCAGGAAGGGGGCATGAGCCTCCACCGCCGCCGGGTCCTGGGAGCCGCCGCCGCGGCCGTCCTCGCCTGCGTCGGGGCGGCCGCCCGGGGGCCGGACTACGGCGCGCTCGCCCGCGGGATCGACGGGCGCGTGGTGCTCCCGGGCGACCGGGACTACCCCGAGGCCCGGCAGCTCTTCCAGCCCCGGTACGACGCCGTGTCACCCGGCGCGGTGGCCTATCCCGCGCACGCCGGCGACGTGGCCGTCTGCCTGGACTTCGCCCGCCGGTCCGCGGTCGCGGTCGTGCCGCGCGGCGGCGGGCACAGCTACGCCGGCTGGTCGACCCGCGCGGCGGGGCTGGTCGTCGACACCGGGGCCATGGCGGCGGTCGCGGTCGAGGGGAACGGCGTACGGGTCGGGGCGGGAGCCCGACTCGGCGACCTGAACGCCGCACTCGCCGCGCGGGGGCGGGCCCTTCCGACCGGGCTCTGCCCCTCGGTGGGGATCGCCGGGCTGACCCTCGGCGGCGGCCTCGGCCTGGCCTCGCGGGCCCACGGAACCACCTCCGACCGGCTCACCGGCGCCCGGATCGTCACCCCCGACGGCGTGGTCCGCGAGGTCGCGGCCGACCGGGACGCGGAGCTGTACTGGGCTCTGCGGGGCGGCGGGGGCGGGAACTTCGGGGTGGTCACCGAGCTCCGCTTCGACACCCACCCGGCGGACGACTGCGCCTTCGCCGAACTCCACTGGCCCGGCGGGGACTCCGCGGCGCTCCTACGCGGCTGGCAGCGCTGGCTGGGCGGCCTGCCCGACCCGTTCTGGAGCCAGGTGGAGTTCACGGTCGGCTCCGGCCCCGTGTCGCCCCCGGCGGTCCGGGTGGTGTGCCTCGACGGCCGCGCGGAACTGGAGCGGCAACTGACCCGGCTGGCCGACCTGGTGGGCGGTCCGCCGCGGGACAGCTGGATCGTCGTACGGAGCCACGGGGACACCGCGCGGGCCATGTCGGGCTGCCTGGACCGTACCCCGGAGCAGTGCCGGCTGCCCGGCACCCTGCCGGGCCGGAGCCCCCAGGGGCGGCTCGGCCGGGACGCGTACGCGGCCCGCTCCGACTTCTGGGCGGCCCCCGGGCTGCCCGACCCGGCGGTCCGGGCGGTGCTCGACGCCGTCCGGCGGTATTCCTCCGCCGTCCCGCGCGGCGGTACGGGTGTGGTGCAGTTCGACGGGGTCTGCGGCGGCGCCGTGAACCGCGTCCCGCCCGGCGGCACCGCCTTCGTCCACCGCGACAGCGCCTTCCTCGCCCAGTACCTGGCCTACTGGCCCGCATCAGCCCCGGCCGCCGAGGTGGCCCGCCACCGGGCCTGGCTGGACGGGCTCTGGCAGGATCTGCGCCCCTGGGCGGGCGGCAGCGCGTACCAGAACTACACCGATCCGGAGCTCACCGACTGGCGCGAGGCCTACTACGGGCGGAACCTCCCCCGCCTGGAAGCGGTCCGGCGCGCCTACGACCCCGACCGGCTCTTCCGCTTTCCCCAGGCCCTGTAGCCCGTGCCGTGCCGTGCGGGCCCCGTCGGGCAGGAACGGTTCGCCCGGTGGGGTGCCCGGCGGGCCCCGACGGGCACGGCACGGCCGGCGCCCGCCGGTGCCGCCTCCCCCACCTCCCCTTGGAGCTGCGCATGCGACGTACGTTGATCCTGGCCGCGGCAGCGGCCGCGCTGCTGGTGCCCGCCGGGCCGCTACCCGCCGCCGAGGCCGGGAGCGGGGTCGCGGCGGTCTCCGGCCGCTGGTCCGCCCGCGAGGCGGGGGCATTCTGGACCGCCGAACGGATGGCCACCGCCACACCGCTGCCGACGCCCGGACCAGCCCGCTCGCCCGACTCGTCGGGACCGGCCGGCTCGACGGACCCGGCCGACGGGGCGGGTTCGGGCGGCTCCGCGGGAGCGGCCAGCTGGACGGGGCCGGCCGCCTCGGCGCGACTTGCCGGACCGACAGGACCGACCGGCTCGGCGAGACCGGCCGACGGCGCAGGTTCGGGCGGCCCCACGGGAGCGGGCAGGTGGACGGGGCCGGCCACCTCGGCGCGACCTGCCGGACCGACAGGACCGACCGGCTCGGCGAGACCGGCCGACGGAGCGAGTTCGGGCGACCCCACGGGAGCGGCCAGCTGGACGGGACCGGCCACCTCGGCGCGACCTGCCGGACCGACGGGCCCGGCCGGATCGGACACCGGTCCGGAGCCGGACACCGGTCCGGAGCCGGACACCGGTCCGGAGCCGGACACCGGTCCGGAGCCGGACACCGGTCCGGAGCCGGACGCCGCGCCCGCGCCGGGCGCGATGCCGGCAGCGGCTCCGGTCCCCCCATCGGCCGCCGCACCCGACACCGACCCGGCCGCCGGCCCGGTGCGGGAGCCTGCGCCGGACCCGGGAGGCGCGTCGGCCGCCCCCCTTCCGGCGGAGGTTCCGGCCACGGACCCGTCGGCACCCGCACCCTCGGCGCCCATGCCCTCGGCACCCGCACCGTCGCCGGAGGCGTCCTCGCTCGCCCCGTACCTGCCGGAGGCGGCCGGCCCCGGCGCCGGGCAGGACTTCGGCGGCCTCCCGGTCGTCGGCCGGATGTTCGTCATGAAGGGCGGCGGGGCGTACTTCTGCACCGCCAGCGTCGTCGCCTCCCCGGCCCGCAACCTGGTGCTGAGCGCCGCCCACTGCCTCCTCGGACCGGACTCCCGGCAGGTGGCCTTCGTCCCCCGCTACACACGGGCCGCTCCGCAGCCGTACGGACTGTTCCCCGTCCTGCGGGACGCGGGCGGGCACCCCACGATCTGGATCGACCCGCGCTACCGCTCCCAGGGCCCCGACCGGGCCGCCGCGCTCGACGTCGCCTTCGCCCAGGTCGGCCCGAATGCCCGCGGCGTCCGCGTGCAGGACGCGGTCGGCGGCAACCGCCTCGTCACCGGCGCCGCCTACGCGCAGTCCCGGGTCTCGCTGATCGGGTACCCGGCCTCCACCGCCCGCCCCCGCCTGTGCGTCAACCGCACGACCAGGTTCACCAGTACCGACGCGCGGATTCCCGGATCGTTCCTGCGGATCGACTGCACCGGGTATCCCGGCGGGACCAGCGGCGGCCCGTTCCTGCTCCACCTGGACCCGCGGTCCGGGACGGGTGACGTGATCGGGGTCATCGGCGGCTGGAAGACCGGCGGGGACACGGCCGACACCTCCTACAGCTCCTACTTCGGCGCGGACGTCAGGACGTTGTACGAGAAGGCGGTTGCCGGGGCGAAGGCGGGGTGAGGACCCGGACCCACCGGGTCCGCCGCGGGTTCCCGACCGTACGCGGGGCGGCCGGGAGCCCGTCGGCGCTCAGCGCGTCCGCCGGGGCCAGGCCGAGCCGCCGCCGCAGCTCCGCCAGGGCTGCGTGGACCGGCGCGAGCAGCACCTCCGCTCCCGGATCGGCGTACGCCAGCGCGTGCGCGGTGGTCTCGATCGCCTCAGCCGCGTCCTCGGCGGCGGTACGGCTCCATCCGCCGGGCCCTTCCGAGGTCCAGGCCGCGACGGCGTCGTACAGGTGGCAGGCGGCGTCGGCCGCGGCGTCGGCGCGTTCACCGACGCCCGGCGCCGCGATGGTCGGCAGTTCCATGCCGGGTCGACGAGCGGGGTCCGCCGGGGGAACGACCGCCGTCCGCGTCCGGGTCAGGACGTCACGGCGTCACGCCGCCACGACGTGCAGCCACAGGGGCAGCAGCACCAGGGCCGCGAGCGAGCTCTTGATGACGAGCGAGGCGGAGAGGTCGACGCCCACGTCGTAGCGCTGGGCGAAGACGAACAGGTTCTGCGGGGTCGGCATCGCCGCGATCAGGACCAGGTAGGCGAGCCACTGGCCTCCGACCCCGAGCAGCACCCCGCACACGAACCAGGTCAGCAGGGGGAAGGCCAGGCACTTGAAGCCGATGAGGGCCCACTCCTCGCGCGTGGTGCCGCGCAGGTCGAGGCCCAGGCCGCCGAGGTGGAGGCCCAGGGCGAAGAGGGCCACCGGGGAGGCGCTGTCGCCCACAAAGGCGGCCGCGTCCAGGACGACGGCGGGGACGTGCACCGACAGCAGGTTGAGCAGGATTGCGGCGTTGCACGCCAGGACGAGCGGGGTGGCGAGCGAGGCCCCGACGGCACGGGAGAGCCGCCGGCCGGGGCCGTCCGCTTCGGAGCCCGGCCGGCCCAGCTCCATGAGGGAGATGATCACCAGGGACAGCACGCAGACCTGGAAGAGCAGCACCGGGAAGATCGGGGCGGCCGTCCCGAACACCGTGATGAAGACGGGGACCGCGAAATAGGCGGTGTTCACCTGCACCCCGGCCATCACGCGCAGCGCGACGGCGCGCGGCTCCCGCACCCCGTGGGCGACGGCGGCCAGCACCACCACGGTCACGGCGAGGGCGGCCGCGGTCGCGTAGCCGCCGAGCGCCCGCCAGTCGAAGAGGAGGGCCAGGTCACTGGCGTAGATGTTGCCGAAGAGGTAGCAGGGGACCGCGAAGAGGAATGCGTAGTCGGAGAAGGCCTTCGAGGCCTCGGCCGGGACGGACTTGCGGCGTGCGAGCAGTACTCCGCCGGCGAAGGCCAGCAGCACCGGTACCAGCTTCTCGAGAGCCACCGCCCCCTCCATGCGTCCCCTCCCCCATGATCGGCCGTCGGGCAGCCTATCCGTACGCCGCGTCGGCGGCGTGGGCGCATAGGCTGGGCCGATCATGAGCGACAAAGCCCGCACGCGGCAGCGCAGGTTCCGCGTGAAGAAGCGTGTCCCCTCAGCCGGCTCCCCCGCCGAGTCCGCCGCCGGCTCCACCGCCGAGTCCGGCGCGCGCTCCCCGGCCGGCGCCGTCCGGCGGTCCGGCGCGCCGGGCCGGCTCGCCGTGGCGCTGCGCACGCCCGCCAGGGAGGCGGAGCCCCTGCTGGCGCGGGCGCCCCGGACCTGGCAGCGGCTGCTGCCCTTCGCGGTCCTCGGCACTTTCGTGGTGACGCTGCTGCCGGTCACCATCGCGGTGCTGACCAACGACTACGGGGCGGGCGGCGGCTGGTCGGGCGCGCTGGGGGTCGCGCAGACCGTGCCGCTGCTCCTCGCGGTGACCCGGCCGCTGCCCGCGTGGGTCCTGGTGCTGTCCGCGGACACCCTCGGGGCGGTCCTGCTGATCGGCGCCGGCAGGATCGCGGAGCACAGCTGGCCGTGGACGCCGATGGGCATCGTCGGCTATCTGGCGCTGATGGCCTGCCTGGGGCTGCGCGAGTCCATCCGGACCCTGGTCGGGGTGTGGCTGGTGACCGGCGCGGTCGGGGCGCTGCTCGGCTTCTTCCAGCCGCCGGGGACGATGAACAGCGCCGCGCTGCTCTTCGTGCTCAGCGGAGTCGTGCTGGCGCTGACGGGGGCGGTGCGCGGGCTGGGTGACGCCCAGCAGCGGATCGCCGAACAGGAGAGCGTCAGCGAGGCGGAGCGGGCCCGGCGGACGCTGCTGGAGGAACGGGCCCGGATCGCGCGGGAGTTGCACGACGTGGTGGCGCACCACATGTCGGTGATCACCGTGCAGGCGGACTCCGCGCCGTACCGGCTTCCGGGCATGGCGGACGATGTCCGGGAGGAGTTCGCAGCGATCGCGGCCGGCGCGCGCGAGTCGCTGGGCGAGATGCGACGGCTGCTGACCGTGCTGCGCGGGGACGGTACGAACGGCCCGGACGGCGAGCGGGCCCCGCAGCCGGGGATCGACCGGCTCCAGCAGCTGGTGGAGGCGACCGTGCGGGCCGGCCAGCCGGTGGAGTTGTCCCTGGCGGCGGGTGCGGCCGCGGCGGCGCCGCCCGCCGTGGACCTGTCGGCGTACCGGATCGTCCAGGAGGCCCTCGCCAACGTGGTGCGGCACGCGCCCGGTGCCCGGACCAGGGTGTCGGTGACCGTCGACGCGGACGAGGTGCTCGTGCTGGTGGTGAACGGTCCGCCCGAGGGGGTCGTGGTGGCGCTGGAGACCTCGGGGACGGGCCACGGCCTGGTGGGCATGCGGGAGCGCGTACGGTTGACCGGCGGGACGCTGGACACCGGTCCGCTGCCCGACGGCGGCTTCCGGGTCGCCGCCCGCCTGCCGCTGAACACCCCGAGCGAGGACACCAGTTGACCATCCGCGTGATCATCGTCGACGACCAGGCCATGGTGCGTGCGGGCTTCGCCGCCCTGCTGTCGGCGCAGGCCGACATCGACGTGGTGGGCGAGGCCCCCGACGGGCGGGAGGGGGTGCGGGTGTCCCGCTCCACGCACCCCGACGTGGTGCTGATGGATGTGCGGATGCCGGAGATGGACGGGCTGACGGCCGCCCGGGAACTCCTCGACCCGCCGCGCGGGGTGGTGCACCGGCCGAAGGTGCTGATGCTGACGACCTTCGACATCGACGACTACGTGTACGAGGCGCTGCGCGCCGGCGCCTCGGGCTTCCTCCTGAAGGACGCGCCGCCGGCCGACCTGATCGCGGCGGTCCGGGTGGTCGCCTCGGGGGAGGCCCTGCTCGCGCCGTCGGTGACCCGGCGGCTGATCGCCGACTTCGTCCGGCGGCGGCCCGCTCCGCGCAAGGACCCGGCGCTGCGGCTGAACGGACTGACCCCGCGTGAGACCGAGGTACTGGAGCTGATAGCGCGCGGGCTGTCCAACCAGGAGATCGCCGGGCACCTGGTGCTGGCGGAGCAGACGGTCAAGACGCACATCGGCCGGGTGCTGGCCAAGCTCGACCTGCGGGACCGGGCCCAAGCGGTCGTCTTCGCGTACGAGGCGGGCCTGGTGCGGCCGGGCGACACGGGCTGACCCCCGCCCCCGCGCCTCCTCCACCCCCTACCGGGGTATGACGGCCCACTTGGCTCCACGGTCCGACGTGCCGGACGGCACCTCCTTCCTACCTTCCTCCTCGTCACGAGGAGAGGAGAAGGGGCATGCGCCGTTTCGGAAGGACGATGGCCACGGCCGCGCTGGCGGCGGTGGTCGTCGCGGCTACGGCGGGGTGGGCCTCGGGCGACAGCCAGCAGGCGGTCACCGGCCCGCCGCCGGGGACGGCCGCCTGGCTGGCCGACACGGTGTCCGGCCGCCCGCTGCCCGATCCGGCGGACGCGACGCCGGGCGAGGTGGCCCGGTTCTTCGGCGGGCTGGACGCCGGCGCCCGGCGGGAACTCCTGCGGTCCCACCCGCTGGTGGTGGGCAGTCTGGACGGAGCACCGCTCTCCCTGCGGTACGAGGCCAACCGGGCCGCCGTCCTCGCCACGGGTGACGCGCGGTACGCCTCCCTCGCCGCGCCGGGCCGGCAGATCCTGGCCTTCGACCCGCGGGGCCGGGGGCAGGTCGCCGAGGTGTTCGGCGACCTGGGACGCGCGGCCCACGTCGCGGTGGTCGTGCCGGGGTCGGACAATGACGCGGCCACCCACGACGGCAGGCGCGAGCCGCACACCGGTCCCGCCGGCATGGCCCGGACGCTGCGGGACGCGGCCGGCGGGGACACCGCCGTGATCGCCTGGACCGGCTACACCACACCGGTCGGGGTGGGCCTGGACTCGGCCGTCGGCACGCTGGCGGAGGCCGGGGCGGTCCGACTGGCCCGGTTCACCGCGGGACTCGACGCGGTCGGTGCGCCCGACCCGGTGCTCTACTGCCACAGCTACGGCTCGGTGGTCTGCGGCCTCGCTGCCCGGCGCACGGACGCCTCGGACATCGTGGTCTTCGGCTCCCCCGGCATGCGCGCCGGCGCCGCGGCCGAACTGCGCACCGGGGCCCGCCTCTGGGCGGCGCGGGGTCCCTCCGACTGGATCGCCGACGTACCGAACGTGGAGTTCGCCGGACTCGGCCACGGCGCCGACCCGTCGGGTGCGGCCTTCGGCTCCCGCCGGATATCCGCCACCGACGTCCGGGGCCACACCGGCTACTTCGCACCCGGCACCCGCACCCTGGCGGCCTTCGCCGCGATCGTGAAGGGAGAGCTCCGATGAGCGCGCTCGCGACGCTCCGCCGGACGGCCGACCGCATCGACCGGCAGACGCCCGCCCACCGCGACCGGGCGGTCGACGGACTGCGCGCCCTGGCGCTGGTGGCCGTACCCACCGGGCACTGGCTGCTCGGCGGGTTCACCCTCGACGCGGACGGCGCCCTGCACAACGCCAGTCCGCTCTCCGCCTTCGGCGCTCTCGCGCCGGCCAGTTGGATCCTCCAGATGCTGGGCGTCTTCTTCCTCGTCGGCGGGTACGCGTCGGCGCTGTCGTACGGGCGCCGCACGGGCTCGACGGCGTCCTGGCTGAAGGGGCGGGCCGTCCGGCTGGGGCGCCCGGTGCTCGGGGTCACCGCGGTGTGGGCGCTGGCGGCGCCGGTCCTGTACGCGGCCGGGGTGCCGGAGGCGACGCTGCGGACCGCGGCGACGCTCGTGGTCCAGCCCCTGTGGTTCGTCGGGGTGTACGCGGTGGTCACCGCGCTGACCCCGTACTGCGTGCGGGCGGCGCACCGCCTCGGCGGATGGGCGGCGGCCCCCCTGTTGGCATCGGTCGCGGCGGTGGACTTCCTGCGGTACGGGCCGTTCGCCGACTCGGTGCCCTCCTGGCTGTCGCTGCTGAACATCCTGCCGGGCTGGCTGTTCGCGTACCAGCTCGGCGTCTCCTGGGGCGAGGGGCGCGTCGGGCGGCGCGGCGGATGGCTGCTGCTGGCCGGCGGGACCGCGCTGTTCGCGGTGCTGCTGGTGGTCTTCCACTACCCGGCGTCGATGGTGGGGGTGCCGGGTGCCCCGCGCACCAACTCGCACCCGCCGTCGCTGCTGGTGCTGGCCCTGGCGGCCGGGCAGTCGGGGGCGGCGGTCCTGCTGCGCGACCGGCTGGCGCGGCTGCTGGCCCGGCCGGCGCTGTGGGGGCCGGTGGTCGTGGTCAACCTGTGTGCGATGACCGTCCTGTGCTGGCACCAGACGGCGATGCTGGCGGCGGCCGTTCCCGGCTCGTTCGCGGGGGCGGTGGCCGGGTTGACGACGGCGCCGGACAGCCTGGGCTGGATCGCGGCGCGGCTGGCGTGGATGCCGGTCTTCGCGGTACTGCTCGTCGTGATCGCCCGGTACGCGCGCCGGTTCGAGAGCGCTCCGCGACCCGGCCGCAAGGGCGCGGCCGTGCGCCGGACGGTGGCGGGGGTCCTGGCGGCGGGGTTCGCGGTGTTCGCTCTGGGTCTGGCCTGATCGGCCGTCAGGCGATCGAGGCCGCGACGATGGCGGCGACGGCCAGGTTGCAGCTGGCGGTGACCCAGACGGCCGGGTGGGGCTCGGGGTCGACCACGATGGCCCCGAGCTTGCCCGGCGTCACCAGGTCGAGCACCAGGAAGGCCACGGCCATCAGGACCAGGCCGAGCACACCGAAGGCCGCGGTCGACATCAGGCCCTTGCCGAAGTCGTCGTAGGTGGTCCAGATCGAGGTGAAGACGATGCCGCCGATGCCCAGGAGAGCCGAGCTGAGCATGACCGCCGCGTTGCGGTTGCGCTCCTCCCAGATCTGCTTGGGGAGCTTCCCGGGCGTCAGCACGTCGACGAGGACGATGCCGAGGATCAGCAGCACCAGGCCGAGGGCGCCGTAGGCGCTGGTGCGGCCGAGACCGTTGATGATGTCGCTCATGGGAAGCCTGTCTCCGCGTGGTTGGGAAGGACGTGCCGTGGGGAGGCTGGGCGAATCTATCGCACACCCGTGTCACCGACCACGGGGAGGTCGGTACACGGTAGTGGTCTGAGGGCTGCGCGGGCGGCCGTTCAGGCCGCGGCGCCGACCGGTCCGGTGATGAGGTCGGGTCTGGCGGCGGGGTCCAGGGGCTCCTGGGACGACGACGCCCGGTTCCCGGCCGCGTGCGCGCCGGTACCGACCGGGAGCCGCCAACATCCCTCACGCGAACAGGGGTTCGCGACACGGACGGGCGGTCCCGGACCGATCCCTTGACCTGGAGTTCGGTTGAGGTCCTAGCGTGCGGGTCATGGACATGGAAGTCACCGCCTGGACCTCGCTCCACAGCGCGATCAACGCCCAGCAGGACCGTCGCCCCTTCTCCAAGGAGGCCTTGGGCCGCATCGCCGCCTTCGCCCGCCCGCACCGCCGCGGCCTCACCCTCTTCCTCCTGCTCAGCGTCGTGGGGGCGCTGCTGGCGGTGGCCACTCCGGTGCTCGCCAGCCGGATCGTGGACGCCATCGTGGCCGGCCGCGAGGGCGGTACGGTCACCCGGCTCGCCCTCCTCATCGCCTTGATCGCGGTGGCCGAGGCCGGTCTGGGGCTGCTCACCCGCAGGCTCTCCGCCACCCTCGGCGAGGGGCTGATCCTCGACCTGCGCACCGCGGTCTTCGACCACGTGCAGCGGATGCCGGTCGCCTTCTTCACCAGGACCCGGACCGGGGCCCTGGTCAGCCGGCTGAACAACGACGTCATCGGGGCCCAGCGGGCGTTCAGCAACACCCTGTCGGGGGTGGTCGCCAACACCGTGACCCTGGTCCTGACCCTCGTGGTGATGCTCAGCATCTCCTGGCAGATCACGCTGCTGGCGCTGGTCCTGCTGCCCGTCTTCGTGCTGCCGGCCCGCCGGATGGGGGCCAGGATGGCCGCCATGCAGCGCGAGGCGTCCACGCTGAACGCCTCGATGGGCACCCAGATGACCGAGCGGTTCTCCGCACCCGGCGCGACCCTGGTCAAGCTCTTCGGACGGCCCTCCGACGAGTCCGCCGAGTTCGCGGCGCGGGCGCGGCGGGTGCGGGACATCGGCATCCGTACGGCGATGGCCCAGTCGGCCTTCATCACGGCCCTCACCCTCGTGTCCGCGCTGGCCCTCGCGCTCGTCTACGGGCTCGGCGGCCACTACGCGCTGCGCGGGACCCTGGACGCCGGTTCCGTGGTGGCCCTCGCCCTGCTCCTGACCCGGTTGTACGCCCCGCTCACCTCGCTGGCCGGGGCCCGCGTCGAGGTGATGAGCGCCATGGTGAGCTTCGAGCGGGTCTTCGAGATCCTCGACCTGAAGCCGTTGATCGCCGAGAAGCCGGACGCCCGCCGGGTGCCGGAGGGGCCGGTGTCCGTGGAGTTCGACCGGGTCAGCTTCGGCTACCCCTCCGCCGACAAGGTCTCGCTCGCCTCCCTGGAGGAGGTCGCCACCCTCGACGCCCGGGGCGGCACCGAAGTGCTGCACGAGGTGTCCTTCCTCGCCGAACCGGGTCAGATGATCGCCCTGGTCGGCTCCTCCGGCGCCGGCAAGTCGACCATCGCCCAGTTGCTGCCGCGGCTGTACGACGCCGACGCGGGCGCGGTACGGCTGGGCGGGATCGACGTACGGGACCTGACGGCCGACTCGATCCGCGACACCCTCGGCATGGTGACCCAGGACGGGCACCTCTTCCATGAGTCGGTGCGGGCCAACCTGCTGCTGGCCCGGCCGGGGGCGGCTGAGGCCGAGATCTGGGAGGCCCTGCGGCGCGCCCGCCTGGACGGGCTGGTGGCCTCGCTCCCGGAGGGGCTGGACACGGTCGTCGGGGAGCGGGGGTACCGGCTGTCGGGCGGTGAACGGCAGCGGCTGACCATCGCGCGGCTGCTGTTGGCCCGGCAGCAGGTGGTGATCCTCGACGAGGCCACGGCGCACCTGGACTCCACCTCGGAGGCGGCGGTGCAGGAGGCGCTGGGCGAGGCCCTGGCGGGGCGGACCGCGGTGGTCATCGCGCACCGGTTGTCGACCGTGCAGGCCGCGGATCTCATCCTGGTCGTCGAGGACGGCCGGATCGTGGAGCGCGGTACGCACGCCGGACTGCTTGCGGCGGGGGGACGGTACGAGGAGTTGTACCGCACCCAGTTCGCGCAGGCGCCGGCCGGTTCGGGCGGCGCGGGGGCGGTCTCCGGAGCATGATGGCCGACGGACCGCCTTCGCCTGCCGAAGCCGCCGCACAGCCGCCGCACCTGTCCGACCGCCGAGTCTGGAGCTCCTGATGGACATCAAGCTGGAACTGGTCGCCGTCCCCGTCACCGACGTCGACCGCGCCAAGGCCTTCTACGAGAAGATCGGATTCAACGCCGACCACGACGTCACCGTGAGCGAGGACATCCGCTTCGTCCAACTGACCCCGCCGGGCTCGGCCTGCTCGATCGCCGTGGGCAGGGGACTCACCAGGATGGTCCCGGGCTCGCTGGACAACCTGCAGGTGGTCGTGGGCGACATCGAGGAGGCGTACGCCGACCTCAGGGCCCGGGGCATCGAGGTCACGGAGATCCAGGACATGCCCTGGGGGTCGTTCGTCTACTTCTCGGACCCGGACGGCAACGGCTGGGCGGTCCAGCAGACCACCCCGCGCAAGGCGGCGGACCCCGCGTAGGGGCCGGTCTGCGGGCAGCCGCCCGGGGTGCCCGGGAGACCGATCCGCCGATGCTGCTTCGTTCCCCGGTCGGTGGGCACACTCCACGGAGCCCGCCGCATCAGGGCACCTGGCCGCCGCAGGTCAGGACCGGCCAGGAACGAGGAGGAACCCCATGGCACAGTACCGTCGGTCCGCTCGGCACGAGCCCGTCGACCCCGACACCGCGGAGCGGGACCGCGCCACCGCGGACCGGGACCGCGACGCCTTCGCGGCCGGCGATGCGAACGAGCTCCTCGACGAGGACGGCAAGGCGGTCCTGGAGGGCCGGGGCGCCCCCCTCAAGGACCTCCATCCCGAGCAGGTGGGCAAGTAGGGAGAGGCCGGACATGTCGACCGCATCGACGCCAGCGGACCGGTCCGTGCCGTGGTGGACGAGGGGGCGCGCGGCCCTGTCCGCGCTCCGGCCGCCGGGGCAGGGGGCTCGGCTCCTGGAGAAGGCCCTGGCCGTCGTCACCGGCGTCGGGCGGCGCCCCTTCACCGGCGGCGGGGTCCGCGCGGTCTGTGAGGCGGCCGGCGGGTACCGGTCGTACTCCGGCGGGCCCGGCGGCGCCGTCCCGGCCGACCCGGCCGGGCCCGGCCGCGCGGACGACGTCCCGGGCGGCGCCGACCGCCGTGAGCGGGCCGACCGGACGGTCGCCTCCCGCGCCACCGGCCCCGACGACCTCGCCTCGCTGCTGGAGATGCTGGACCTACGGCACGGACGGGACGGCAAGGCGCCGCAGGAGGGGCCCTGGCGGGGCCGGTCAGGCGGGTGACACCGGTCGGCGGCCCCATACGGTGAGCATGCCGGGGCCGAGTTCGGCAAGCCGGGGCGAGACCAGGTAGGCGAGGGCCTCGTCGAGGGTGGCGGCGTCCAGGCGCCCCGGCGCCAGCAGGTCGGACCGCATCCGCTGCAAGGTGTCGACCCAGAAGCCGGCGAGCGGGGCCCCGGGGGTGAGCGGCGGGCACACCAGCTCCGCGGCGACCTCCTCCAACCCTGCGGCGCGCAGGGTGTGGGGGTGGGAGCGGACGGCGGCGATGTCGGTGCCGATGGTCTCCCCGAGGGTGCGCCACATCGTGTCGAGGGTGCGCCGGTAGGCGGACCCGGTGTCGGCGGGGTCGGGGACGTCGGCCGCGTCGCTGAGGACGAGGTGCCCGCCCGGGTTGAGCAGTTCGACCAGGCGGCTGACCAGCGCGCGGCGTCCGGGAAGGTGCATCAGTACGAAACGGGCGTGGATCAGGTCGAATGTGCCCAGTCCCGGCTCGTCCGCGAGGTGGGCGAGGTCGGCCTCCAGCACCCGCAGCCGTGGCCCGGCGAGGGGGGTCAGACGGCTGGTGTCGCGGTCCAGGGCGACGACCTCGTCGACCCCGGCCTCCTGCGCGAGCCAGCGGGCGACGGTACCGGTGCCCGCGCCGACATCCAGGCAGCGCACGCCGGGGCCGGCGCCGAGGGCGCTCAGGCGCCGCCGGGTGTACGGGTCGTAGACGACCGCGGCGTGGTCGATCCGCTCCCCCTCCCCGGGCTGTTCGGGGCGGAAGAGGGTCTCACCGTAGCGGCCGGCGCCGGGCTCCTCCGGTACCGCTTCCTCGGACGCTCGTGCCACCGTCGCCTCCTTGCGTCGGGGCTCCTCGGCGGCCCTCTCCCAGGGTGGCCCGTCGCGTGGCGGGGTACCGCAATTGGGCCGGGCGGCGGCGCGTCCCCGCCGGGTCCCGGGCACGGGCCACCGCGCGGGCCGGTGGGGACTGCCGCCGGTCCGTCGCGGGTCCCCGGGGGAACGGCCCGCCAGGCCCCGGGGCGACGGTCGCGGGGGGCCAGGGCAACAGCCGCGGGGGCTCAGGGCAACGGCCGCGGGCCCCGCCGGACCGGAGTCCGGCGGGGCCCGCGGCGTCGGGATCGGGCGGGGCGCCGGGGGGGCGCCCGCGGGTTCAGACGAGAGGGCCGCCCAACGGGCCCATGCCGCCGTAGTACTTCGTGATCTCACCGCGGTAGCCGGGGTCGCCGAGGTGGTGGGCCCGGTGGAACTCCGGGGCCGCCTTGATCTGCTCCTTGGTGCGGTCCACGTAGACCGTGCGCGACTCGTGGGCGATGCCGGTGACCGTGCCGGCGGGGAGCAGGACCTCCTTGCCGAAGATCCACACTCCGGTGTCCACGACGAGGTAGGCGTCGGAGACGGCCACCGAGTGCTTGTCGACCTTGCCGATGCTTCCGTCGACCGCTTCCACCGAGTAGCCGATCAGGTCCTCCCCGGTGGGGTCGACGATGCCGGATCGGTAGGCCCACATGTCGTCGTTCACGATCAGTCCTCCTCGACGTGGAGAGGCGTTCCGGGATGCCGGCCCGCTGCCGCCGTCCCCGCGCTTCCTGCCGGTCCGGTTGCCCCCGCCGCCGTCGATCATGCGCAGCGGCCCTCCGGGCGGCCGCGTGTCACGGAGGCGGGCGCCCGTACGGGGACCCGGGTACGGGCGGGGGACGCGAGCGCGTTCGCCGAGATGCCGGACGGCGCAGCGCCGGTCCGGCACGGCACGGCACGCCGCCCTTGCCCCCGCGATTACCTGAGGAGCCACTTCGCGGTCAGCTCCATCACCTGGGCCCGGCTGCGGCCGCTGTGGTCGGCGGCGATGAAGTGGCTGCCGATGCGGAGCGAGAACACGATCAGGCAGCGGACCTCGACGTCGTCCTCGTCCGAGCAGAACGAGCCGAACAGTGTGCGGAGGTAGTCCATGCGCCGGTTGTCGACACGGCGCAGCCGCTGCGCGACCGCCTCCTCGCGCCGGGCCCAGTCGCGGACCGCGAGCTCGACCACGGTGCCCGTCACGGGCGCGCCGTCGATCGCGGCGACGAGCGTGAACAGCCGTCCCAGCTTGGCCCTCGCGTCCCCGCCGCCGCTCTCGACCTGCTCGATCACTCCGTCGGCCGCCTCGTGCTCCCACGTGTCCAGCATCTCCCCGAGCAGGGCGTCCCGGTTGCGGAAGTATCCGTAGAAGCCCCCCTTGCTCACGCCGAGGGCCTGCGCCAGCGCCTCGATCCGGACGGCCTCCGGGCCGCCGGCCGAGAGCGCCCGCAGTCCTTCCTCGATCCACTTGCCGCGCGGTGTGCGGTTCGCGCCCATGGTGTGCCTCCCCTGCCGCCGCCCTGTCTATACGGCGCCGTATAGATGAGCTAGCATCGGTTTATACGGCATCGTATAGACAGGGGCACGCTGATGAGACTCCCCAAGACCGCGCACACCTCCCGTCCCTGGCGGATCCACGAGATCGCCGGCGACTTCACGGTCGAGGACGTGTGGGCGCTACCGACCCCCGGCGGCCCCGACGACCTCGCGCGCCTGGTGCGCCAGTTCGCGAACGACGACCGGGCGGCCGGGACGCCCCTCTCCTCGCCCGTACCGCGGATGCTGTTCGCGGTCCGGTGGAAGCTCGGGAAGCTGTTCGGCTGGGACAGCCCGGACTCCGGGATCGGTTCCCGGGTCCGGACGCTCCGGGACCGGTTGCCGGCGGACCTCCGCGACGGCCCCCGGGGGCCCGACCTGCGTACCGCTCCGTTCACGTCCGTCTACCAGACCCATGACGAATGGGCGGCGGAGACGGCCAACCGCACGGTGCACGGGGTGTTGCACATCAGCTGGGTCCCGGACGGGGCCGGCGGCCACCGCGGCCAGATGGCCGTGTTGACGAAGCCCAACGGAGCCCTCGGCTCCCTCTACCTGGCGGGCATCAAGCCCTTCCGGTACCTCGGGGTCTACCCGGCACTGATCCGGGCGATCGGAGCCGAGTGGCGGGCAGGCGGAGCGCCGGCCGCGTAGCGGCAGCCGACGGGGCTCCGAGTCGCCTCCCGGCGTGCGGGGACGCAGGATGGTGCGGGTGATGACGGTCTTGGTGGTCGGCGTGCCCGAGGGCGAACCGCTGGAGCTGCTGCGCTCCGGCATCCAGCGCAACCCGCACTTCCGGGTCGTGTCCCACGCCCACGACGCCGCCGTCGCACTCGCGCACGCCCGCGTCCTCCTGCCCGACATCACCGTCCTCACCCTGCCCGCGGGGCTCGACGGCCTCGACGCGGACCCGGAGGTCCTCGGCGTGTTCCACGGGGTGCGCGCGCTGGACCCCCGGGCGGGGTGGTCCTGCGGACCGCGGCCGGCCGGGTGCCCCGCGCGGTGTCCGCCCTCGCGGTCGACGGGGCCGTCCACATCGTGCGCGAGGGAGACTCCGATGCCCTGATGCGGGCCCTGCGCACGATCGGACTGCGCCGCGCCAGCTGCGACCCGGACGAGATGCCCTGACCCCGGCGTACGCCGTCCCGGATGCCCCAAACCCCCCGCGCCCAGGCCACGGGCCCGCCCGCGTACCGCCTGCGGACCACCGCCGGACCGGCGTTGCACCGCCCGCCCCTCGTTAGGCTTCCGCCGTGAACGACACCACACACGGCATACGCACCAGACCGGGCAGTCTGGCCGACGCACCCGCGATTCTGGACATGCTCGACGGCGCGGTGATCTGGATGAACCAGCGTGGCAACACCCAGCAATGGGGCACGACGCCGTATTCGCGGAAGCCCGGCGGGGTGGCACGGGTCGAGGGGTACACCACCGCGAACGCCCCGTTCATCGCGGAGCTGGACGGCACACCCGTCGGGGCCCTGGTGCTGGACACCGGCCCCAGCCCGCAGATGCCCATCGCACCTGCGGACGAGCCCGAGCGGTACGTCCGGCTGCTGGTCAGCGATCGGCGGTACGCCGGCCGGGGCATCGGGGCGGCGCTCTTGGAGCGTGCCGTCGAAGAGACCAGGCAGGCAGGAGTGGAGCTGCTGCGGGTCGACTGCTGGGCGGGCGGCGGGGGCGAATTGGTCGCGTACTACGAGCGCAACGGTTTCACGCCGGCCGAACCGTTTCTGTCCGGTGCATGGCCGGGTCAAGTGCTGACCCGACGCGTCGCCTGACGGTACGGGCGCCGGCTTCGTCGTCCCGGTCCGCGTGGCGGAGGGAGCGGACGGCCACCGTCGCAGCGTCCACTGCGGCCACCGCGTCGTCCGGGTCCGCCTGTGGCGGTGGTTTCACCTGTGGCGTGGCGTCATGCCACATGCCTGCGCCCCGGCCCGTCCGTTGCAGGATCGGCACGGGCCAGGGGGAGGCACGGCGTCAGTTGCCGGCGTCCTGGTTGAAGCGGTTCGCGCAGTCCTGCCGCTCCGGCTCCGTCTGGGCGTTGTTCATGCAGGACCGCAGGTCCTTGCCCGCGTCGGAGTTGAGGATGGACACCCCGACGGCGATCAGGATTCCGGCGATGACCACGGTCACGGCGCCCAGCACCACGCCGCCGATGGCCATGCCGCGGCCACCGGCGCCGCCGCGGGCTCTGCGGAGTGCGGCTACGCCCAGGCCGATGGCCACGAGTGCCAGCGGGATGCCCACGAACCACAGCCACAGCAGGAGCAGGGACGCGATACCGGTGATCAGTGCGGCCACGGCGAGGCCGTTGCGCCCGGAGGCGGGCGCGGGGGCGGAGGCGGGCGCGGGGTGAGCGCCTGCACCGGCGCCTTCCGGAGAGCGGTACGCGTCGGACATGGGGCGGTCCCTTCGTGGAGCGACTGGTGGGCAACTGCTCTGCGAAGCAGCGATGTTCAGCCCGTCTGCCACGTCCCTGCCACCGCAAACCCCCGGCTCCCGGAGCCGACGGCCCGACGAGCCGAACCGTCGGCGCCGGGGGAGGCACGACGGACGCCCTCCGCGGGAAGCGGAGGGCGTCGTACCCCGACACCGGCCGGGATACGGCGCCTTCGGGCGGGACGGGCGGGTCGGGCGGGTCGGGCGGAACGGGTGGGCGCGGGAGGCACCCTGCCGCGCCCGCCCCCCTCCGGCTACTTCGGATCGCGGTTGAAGACCGCCTTCGACCAGCAGTACCCGAGCGCCGAGAGCGCCACGCACCAGGCGATCGCGAGCCACCCGTTGTGGCCGATCTCGCTGCCGAGCAGCAGCCCGCGCAGGGTCTCGATGGCCGGAGTGAAGGGCTGGTACTGGGCGATCGGCTGGAACCAGCCCGGCATCGCCTCGACCGGGACGAAGGCGCTGGAGATCAACGGCAGGACGATCAGCGGCAGCGCGTTGTTGCTGGCCGCCTCGGCGTTCGGGCTGACCATGCCCATCCCGACGGCGATCCAGGTGAGCGCCAGGGCGACGAGGGCGAGCAGTCCCAAGGCGGCGAGCCACTCCAGGGCCGTGGCGTTCGTGGAGCGGAAGCCGATGGCCACGGCGACGACGCCCACGAGGACGACGCTCAGGACCGACTGGAGCACGCTGCCGACGACGTGCCCGATGAGCACGGACCCGCGGTGGATCGCCATCGTGCGGAAGCGGGCGATGATGCCCTCGGTCATGTCGTTGGAGACGGACACGGCGGTCCCGACCACGGTGCCGCCGATGGTCATCATCACGATGCCCGGTACGACGTAGGCGATGTACTCGGAGCGGTCTGCTCCGCCTCCGCCGATGCCCGCGCTCATCACGTCGCCGAAGACGTAGACGAAGAGGAGCAGCAGGACGATCGGCGTGAGGAGGAGGTTCAGGGTGAGGGACGGGTAGCGCCGCGCGTGCAGCAGGTTGCGGCGCAACATCGTGGTCGAGTCGCGCACGGCGAGGGAGAGGGAGCTCATCGGAGGTCCTCCTTGCGTAGGTCGGAGCCGCCGGTCAGGGCGAAGAACACGTCGTCGAGGTCGGGGGTGTGCACGGTCAGTTCGTCGGCCTCGACGCCGGCGGAGTCCAGCCGGTCGAGGATGGAGCGCAGCTCGCGCTGAGTGCCGTCGCTGGGGATCTGCAGGGCCAGTGCCTCGTCGTCCCGGGTGACGGCACCCAGGGCGTGGGCGGCGTTCCGGTACGCGTCCGGATCGGCGAAGCGGAGCCGGACGTGCCCGCCGGGGATCAGCCGCTTCAGCTCTTCCGCGGTGCCCTGGGCTGCGATCCTGCCGTCGTTGAGCACGGCGATGCGGTCGGCGAGCTGGTCGGCCTCCTCCAGGTACTGGGTGGTGAGGAAGACGGTGACGCCGTCGGAGACCAGCGCGCGGATGATCTGCCACATGTTGTGGCGGGAGCGCGGGTCGAGGCCGGTGGTGGGTTCGTCGAGGAAGATGATCCGCGGGTTGCCGACCAGGGTCATGGCGAGGTCGAGGCGGCGCTTCATGCCGCCGGAGTAGGTCGAGGCGGGCTTGCGCGCCGCCCCGGTGAGGTCGAAGCGCGCCAGCAGCTCGGTGGCGGTGCGGCGGCCCTCGCTCTTGGACAGGTGGTGCAGGTCCGCCATGAGGAGCATGTTCTCCTCCCCGGTGATCAGGCCGTCGACGGCGGAGAACTGGCCGGTGACGCCGATCGCGGCGCGCACCCCGTCCGGTGAGGTGGCGATGTCGTGGCCCGCGACTTGGGCCTGCCCGCCGTCGGCGGAGATGAGGGTGGAGAGGATCTGCACGGTGGTGGTCTTGCCGGCGCCGTTGGGCCCCAGGAGCGCGAAGACCGACCCGGCCGGGATGTGCAGATCGATGCCGTCCAGCACGGTCTTGTCGCCGTACGACTTGCGCAGACCGACGGCGGAGACGGCGGCGGGCGGCTGCGGACGGCCCCGCCTTGGCGTGGGCATGACAGAAGAAGGCATGGGCCCTCCCGTTCGGAGGCTGAAGGGATCGGAATGGGGGTGTGGGCGAGGGGGGGTGTGCGGGGTCGCGCGGCCGGTTCAGGCCTGGGCGCGGCGCACGTCGATGTTGCCGTAGCGGGTCCGGGCGCGGACCTTGACGGTGTCCTCGGACTTCTCCGGCGCGTCGGAGGCGGTGAGGGTGTTGCGGACCTGCCCGTGGTCGGAGTTGGCGTCGAGCCAGGCGGCGGTGCCCGCACGGATACCGACCTCGATGGCGCCGTACGAGGTCTCCAACTGGACGGTGCCGCGCGCGACTTCGGCGACGCGAAGGGTGCCGTGGGCGGTGGTGGCGGCCACCGACCCCTCGGCGCGCGCGATGTCGATGTCGCCGTTGGCGCCGCTCACCCGCAGGTCGCCGGTCGCGGCGCCGACGGTCGTGGTCCCGTGCGAGTTCTTCAGGACGGCGGAGCCGTCGACGACGCCGACGCGCAGGCTGCCGGAGCTGGTGCTGATCTCGGCCGGGCCCTCGACCCGGTCGACGGTGATCGAGCCGTGGGAGGCGATCAGGTGGAGCGGTCCGGTCGTGGCGAGGCGGACGTCACCGGACGAGGTCTTCACGCGGACCTCGCCGAGCCGGCCCTCGCCGAGCACCTGGGCCCAGGCACCGGTCATGTCGACGCGCGAGCCCGTGGGCAGTTCGACCGTCACGTCGACGGTGCCGGTCCTCCCGAAGAGGTAGCGCTGTTTGGGTGTCCTGACGGTCAGGACACCGCCGGCGTACGTGACCTCGGTCTGCTCGGCGGACCGCACGTCCTGGTCCCGCTTCGGGTCGCGGGGCCGCACCTCGACGACCGTGTCGGGGCGGTCTCCCGCGGTGAACCGGATGGAGCCGGCGTCCACGTGGGCGGTGGCCGAGATGGGCTCGGGAGTGTCGAAAGAAGGCATGGCTGTACCGTCCTCGTGAGTCCTCGGGTCGTCCCCGCTGGTGGGACGTGGGGTGGAGTGAAGGGGGCGGGCGGTGCGGGCGCGGCGAGACCGCCTAGCGCACCCAGCCCGTGAAGCTCTGCCCGATGGTGCGGGTGCGCTCGGTGGTACGCGGAGCGGCACCGCCGTCGACCGCGGCCGACACGGCCCGCACCAGCCAGGCGTTGACCGACAGCCCCTCACGGCTCGCGGCCTCCTCGGCGCGCGCCTTGAGCTGGGCCGACATGCGCAGGTTGACGCGTGCGGTACCGCCCTCGTCCCCGTCGGCGGAAGCCTGCACCCTCGGCGGTTCGAGGGGCGCGACCGGTTCGGTGCGACCGCCGTGCTCGGGCGGCAGCGTCACGACGAAGTCGGGGTCGGTCCCCCGCAGCCGTACGTCGACCGAACCGGGGGCGAGCTCGCGGGTGACCTCGTCCATCGCGGCGGAGAGCACGTTGAGCATCGTCAGACGCGTCGCCGCCTCCAGTGGAGCGGTGAGCCGCTCGGCCAGCGCACGAGCATCTTCCCCGCCGGCCTCGGCGGCCACCGCAAGCTCGCGGCGGAGGTTGTCGACATACGGGGTGAGGTCCATGACGCCATCATGGCACCACCTTGGCACCATCCGCAAGCATTCTGGCTTCCCCCATGGGGGCGGATGCACTGCCACCGGCCCTGACCTGCGCATATGCCCCGAACATCGCGCACACCATCATGGCACCGCACGTGTCTGCGCCCCCTACCGCATGCGCACTGGCTCCGCATGGCACCACCTGGTGCCACGTAGCGCTGAACCGCCGGGACCGATCACGTCACCTCGGGTCGTCTCACCAGCCTCCGGCGACCCGCCCCGCCTCACGGTGGTCCGGCGCAGCCCTGGAAGCCGGGCCGTCGGTCAGGCTCGCCGACGGGGCGCTTCGGGTGCCCAGACGCCGCCGAACAGCGCAAGTTCCAGCAGATCCGGGCTTGCCTCAGGCCACCCGATGCCGGAGGCGGCAAGCTGGTCGGCAGCCGCTGTGATCCAGCGCAGGTACACCCCGTAGCGATGGGACGTCCAGGCACCGTTCGACCACGTCCAGGCCGCAAGAGTCGGCGCCGCCACCAGTCCGGCATCCAGCCCGACCCGCGCGGCATGGGCGCGCACGGCGCGTGCCACCCTCCGGTCCAGGATCAGCGCACGCGGGGCGGGGCCGTCCTGCACCAAGTCCAGGAAGTAGAGGAACTTGGTGAAGAACGCTGGCCCCAAACCTGGTATCGCGTCGCACAGAACGCGGTATGCGTCGGTTGCGCCAGCCGCCTTGAGGGCCGCGGCGGCCGCGGCCAGCACATCATCGACAGCGGACTGGGCCAGAACCGCCCTGAGGCGGTGCGGGCCGTAACCCGTTCTGCCTTGGCCCCATACGTACGAGGCGACGAGCAATGCGGACCACTCCCCGCCCTCCGCCGCTCGTCGCGCAACTGCCACTACCTCGGCACGGCTGAGCATCGCCGCTTCGGCGTGCGACCGAACAGCAAGCTGCTCGGGCCACGGCTCGACGTTCGACCAGCGGCTCGGCACGTACTCCACGGCATGACCGCCGATGCCGGCCCTGTACCGTGCGCCGAGTCCGGACAGCCACCTCTCCATGTCGCGCACCGCTGCGGCGGGCAGTGGACGGTTCAGCAGTTCGGCGTCCAACGCATCCGCGAGTTCCTGTCGGCTCACCGTCGCCCTCCCCCAAGGTTCGCCGCCATCGAACCACAGTGGCCACGAGAGGTTAGACCGACGGTCCGCACCGAACGGTTTCAGCAATTGGCCTCCTTCGACGCCGACAGCAGTCACCTCAAGAGCGAAGTGGCGTGGGCTGACGCTGCCGGCCGCGCACACACCGGGCGTGGCGCCGGACCCCCGCAGCCTGGATCTCACGGCCGCGGAACCCTCCCGGGACGGTGTCGCGGACGGCCGGAGGACGCCGCGCCCGGCCGGTCCCGGGTCACCGGGTGCACCTCCCGGTGATCAGGTGATCAGGCCCGTAGGGCTGCCGGGCTCCCCTCGGCGGGCGCGAGCCCCGCCTGGAGCGCCTCGGCCGTCTTGGGCCGGGGCGGCTCGAAGCCCTTGGCGATGAGACGGACGGCCAGCGCCAGCTCCCAGGCGAAGACCGGGACGGCCAGGGCCCCGCCGGGGAGCGAGACCTGCGCGTAGGCCCCGAACATCACGGCCACCGCGGAGGCGCAGATCAGCGGTCCCCCGATCAGCCCCAGCACCGCGATGGGCCGCGGGACGAGCCGGGAGCGGTACAACATGTACGCGAGCAGTGCCGTGTTGAGACCCAGGGCGACGTTCGGCCCGAGCAGGAACGCCCAGTCGTGCAGGGCCACCAGGGCGCGGTCGGCCCCCGCGGCACCGCCACCGGTGGCGGGTTCGGCGCCCGGGGCCCCCGCCGCTTCCTGCCGCAGCGTCACCAGCGTGAGGACGCAGAGGACCCCGACGGCGATGACCGCGGCTTCCAGGAGGCGGAGGCAGGCGTACCCGAGCGCCATCCCCTCGTGCCGCCTCCTGACGACGGGAAACAGCACGACTCCGGTACCGATGACGGCGGTCGCCAGCGCCAGTTCGCACAGCGCCCCGAAGTACGCCGAGGTGGCGGCGCCGGGACCGAGGGTTCCCGCCGCCCCGTCCAGGACGGGTTGATAGAGGGCCAGCCCCGCGATCGCCGCGACCTCGGTCACCAGGAACAGCACGCCCGCGGCCACCGCGGTCCTTCTGTCTGAGCTCATTGTCGGTCCTTTCGACCATGGAGGTGTACGCCGTACACCTGGCGGCCACGGTAGGTGTACGGCGTACACTCGTCAAGTGGGGGGCCGACGACGTCCGATGGCGAGGAGAGACGACATGGCACAGCAGCCGGAGGCCGGGCGCCGGACGCCGCTCAACCGGGAGCGCGTGCTGCGGGCCGCCGTCGCGCTCGCCGACGACATCGGCATCGAAGCGCTCAGCATGCGCAGACTCGCCCAGGAGCTGGGCGTCGTGCCGATGGCCCTCTACAAGCACGTGGCCAACAAGGAACAGCTCCTGGACGGCATGGTGGACACGGTCGTAGCCCACATCGACCTCCCGGCGAGCGGTTCCGGCTGGAAGGACGTGGTCCGTCGGCGCGTGCTCTCGGCCCGCCGGGAGCTCCTGCGTCACCGCTGGGCCTGGCAGGTGATCGAGTCGCGGACCGGACCGACCCCCGCCGTGCTGGAGTACCTGGACTCGATGATCGGGACGTTCCGGGACGGCGGCTTCTCGGTCGACCTCACCCACCACGCGATGCACGCCATGGGCAGCCGGCTGCTGGGATTCAGCCAGGAGCTGTTCGACGCTTCGGGGAGCGAGGGCCCGAGCGGCGGGGCCGAGGCACTCGCCGCGATGGCGGCGCGGTACCCGCGGATCGCCGAGGTGGCCGCGGGGGCGTCCCACGAGGCGGCCTCGGTCGTCGGCCGGAGCTGCGACGACCAGTTCGAGTTCGAATTCGCGTTGGACCTGCTCTTGGACGGCCTGGAGAGGCTTCACCGGCAGGGGTGGACGTCCGCAGGATCAGCCGGGGCCGACGCCGACGCCTGAACCGGGCAGGGCGTTACGCACGTCCCCCGCCTCGCAGGCCCGGCCACGGGCTGGGGTGGCGCCACCGGCCCCGCCTGCGTCAGCGGACGCGGCGGATACGGATCGGACCGCGGGCTCCTTCCGGCTCGACGCGTCGGCCGCCCTGGGTGATCTCCACCTTGCCCGCCGCCACCAGTCGCCGCGCGGCGCGGCGGGCCGGCTCCATGAGTGCGCGCCAGCCGTCGTCATCGCCCTGGTACACCGCCCGCGCCGCGTCGGATGGACAGATCGTCGCAGTCGGGGCACGACGCTCCAGCAGCTCCAGAATGGTTTCTTCCAAGCGCCGGTCCGTCTGCCGTTCGATGTCCGTCACTCCCCCAGTGTCGCAACGGCGAGTGGAACAGGACCCCGGATGTTCGGCCCCCGTACGCAAGGACGCCCGGCCGGGAAGTCCCGGCCGGGCGTCATGATGCGTCTGCTACCTACTGGCGGCTCAGTACCAGTGGTGGGACTGCCAGAAGTTCCAGGCACCGACGGGGCTGCCGTAGCGGGAGTTCATGTAGTCCAGGCCCCACTTGATCTGGGTGGCCGGGTTGGTCTTCCAGTCGGAGCCCGCGGAGGACATCTTCGAGGCCGGCAGGGCCTGGACCAGGCCGTAGGCGCCCGAGGAGGAGTTCGTGGCGGTGTGGTTCCAGCCGCTCTCGCGGGACACGATGTTGTTGAACGCCGCGAACTGCGCCGGGTCCTTGATCATCTGCTGCGCGATCGCCTTGGCGCTCGTCGGGGCCGCCTGGGCGGGGACCGTGGCGAGCATGGAACCGGCGACGCCGAGGGCGAGGGCGGTACCCACGAGGGACTTCCTGGAGGCGGCGATGCGGCGGATGACGGCGTTGGACACGGATTGACCTTCCGAAGGGGACAAGGGCGGTCGCGGCATGCCGGAGGCATGCGTGAGCCACTCACGCGGTGGAGAGGGGTTCGTCGGCGGGGGGTGAAGCACCCGTGCCGCCTTGCGACTCATCCAGTTCTACAGACGCCCCGACGGCGTGGCAACAACCCCGCTTACTAGGAGCCTTCGGAGTCGGGGACCAGTGGCCCCCCGGTTGCTCCGCGGGCGTCCGTGCAGGTGGAGACCGGTGTGAGGGCCCGGCATCGGGTGCCGCCGGCCTACTAGGCCGACTCGTATGTGATGTGGGTCCTATGGGACGAGTCACCCCGCGGGCGCCCGGATGTCACCGAAGGTCACCGGCCGTACCCCCGCCTGCCACCGACCCCGGGCCGGCCGGGCCGCGGAGGCGGAGGGCGTACGCCTCGGTTTCGACCCGGCGGTGCTCGCACCGGCCCTGGAGGCCAGGGGCCGGCCGGACGTGGTGCTCAGCCTCCTGCTGCCCCCGTACACCCGGAGAGTCTCGGCCGGCCCGAGGGCGAGGACCGGCTGACCGGCTGACCGGCTGAC
The DNA here is from genome assembly GCF_042716505.1 of Streptomyces sp. NPDC058674. Taxonomy (NCBI): domain Bacteria; kingdom Bacillati; phylum Actinomycetota; class Actinomycetes; order Kitasatosporales; family Streptomycetaceae; genus Streptomyces; species Streptomyces sp. NPDC058674. Next base: position 164,379 of record NZ_JBHXSC010000003.1, on the reverse strand, counting down.
CGCCACCCTGCGCATGCCGCACGCCGAGCCCCGCCTCCGGAGGCCGACCGGCCGCTGCCGGGCGAGGTGATCACCCTCCGGGCGGAGGCGACGGCGTAGGCCCGGTCAGGCCCCTACGGCAGCGGCGGGGGCCGCGTCGAGCTCCCAGGCGTGCCGCTTGAACTCCCGGCGGAAGTCGGCGTGGTCCTCCCACTGGCGGGCGATCCCGCGCAGCACGTCCCAGTGGTGTTCCACGGACTGGTCGATGACCCGCGCCGTGGCCGCTTCGGCCGACGCCCGCTGCGCGATGAGCCCCTTGACGGCCGAGGCCTCCAGCACCGCGTTGCGCAGGGCGCGCAACGCGCGGGAGGTGTCGTCCATCCCGAAGCCGTACTCGCTGCCCGTCCCGGCGTCGAACAGCGGGGTGAGCCGCGCTTCGATGAATGCGGTGATCCGCTCGAAGTGCTGCACGTCCATCAGGGCTCCGCTCCTGCCGGGCCCGCACGGGCCCCGGCGTCTCAAGTACCGGCAGTACGGAGCCAGTATCCGACACCTGACGGATGATCTACTGCTACGGGTCCCGGGTGGAAGGAACATGACAGGTGAACGAGCGCAGTGGGCTGGCGGACCGTTTCGAGGAGCACCGCTCTCATCTCAGAGCGGTGGCCTACCGGATGCTGGGCTCGCTCGCCGAAGCCGAGGACGCCGTCCAGGAGGCGTGGCTGCGGCTCGACCGCTCGGACGCCGCTGACATCGATAACCTCGGCGGATGGCTGACCACCGTCGTGGCGCGCCTGTGCCTCAACGTGCTGCGCGCCCGTACCACGCGCAACGAGGGTCCGCTCGAGGCGACGGAGGCGGAGCAGGCCTTCAGCCGCACCGACCGGACCGACGGCGCCGACCCCGAACACGAGGCCCTGCTCGCCGAGTCGGTGGGGCTGGCGCTGCTGGTGGTGCTGGACACGCTCACTCCGGCCGAGCGGCTCGCCTTCGTCCTCCACGACCTGTTCGCCGTCCCTTTCGAGGACATCGCCCCGATGATCGAGAAGACGCCGGCGACGACCCGGCAGTTGGCCAGCCGCGCCCGCCGCCGAGTGCGGGGACGGGAGCCGTCCCCCGACGCGGACCTCTCCCGTCGGCGGCCCGTGGTGGATGCCTTCCTCGCCGCCACCCGCGGCGGGGACTTCGACGCGCTCCTCTCCCTGCTTCACCCGGGCGTGGTGCTGCGCGCCGACAGGGCGGTCGGCCCCACGCCCGAACCCCTGGTCATCACCGGCGCACAGACCGTGGCCCGGGGCGCGATGGCGGCCGTGCAGCGGGCCCGCGGGACGCAGGCGGCGCTGCTCGACGGCTCGGTCGGCCTCGTCATGGCGCCGCTCGGCAGGCTGTTCCTGGTGCTCCGCTTCACGATCGCGGACGACCAGGTCACGGAGATCGAGGTGATCGCGGAGAGGGAAAGGCTCCACGCGATCGAGATCGCCGTACTCACGGACTGACGCGCGGCCGGAGATCTCCCCGCGGCCCGGCAGGCCCGGCTCGACAGGGCGGTGCACGCGCTGGCACACGGCACCCCGTGACGGCGCGCCCGTGCGGCCGGCCGCACGGGCGCGGCAGGTCACACGGGCGCGGCCCGCCGTACGGACGGCCGCGGGTCCGCCGTGCGGAGCGGCCGCCGGGCGGCCGGGGCTACGGGGCGAGCACGTCCAACTCTTCCAGAGCGCCGACCGCGATCTGCCGGGTCAGCGCCTCCGCACGTACGGCGTCACCCTCGCGGACGGCCTCCGCCACCTGGACGTGGAGGGTGACGGCGGCCGGGTCGGGGTCGTGGAACATCACCTCGTGCCGGGTGCGGCCGGTGAGGACCGCCGCGACGACGTCGCCGAGCCGGGCGAACATCTCGTTGCCGGAGGCGTTCAACACGACGCGGTGGAAGGCGATGTCGTGGCGCAGGTAGCCGTCGAGCTGGTGGCCGCGCGAGGTGCGGACCATGCCGAGGGCCGCCTCGGTGAGCTCCGCGCACTGCTCCGGGGTGGCCAGGGTCGCGGCGAGACCTGCGGCGACCGGCTCGACCGCGGAGCGCAGCACCGTGAGGGAGCGCAGCTGACGGGGCCGGTCGGTGCCGGCCAGGCGCCAGACGATGACGCGCGGGTCGTAGACGTTCCACTCGTCCGTGGGGCGCACGGTGACGCCCACCCTGCGGCGGGACTCGACCAGCTGCATCGACTCCAGCACGCGGACCACTTCCCGCACCACGGTGCGCGAGGCGCCGAAGCGTTCGGCGATCTCGTCGGTGCGCAGGACGCTGCCGGGCCGGTACTCCCCCGCCGTGATCGCGAGGCCGAGGGTGTCCAGCACATGGGAGTGGAGCCCCGGTCCCGGACTGCCTTCGGTGGTCATGAGCGTAAGCGTACGGTGACGCCCCGGCGAACAAAAGATGCGACGTTTTCCGCCTGACTCTTGAATACGTACTACTTAATAGGCTTCAGTGGTGCCTCCGAGACGATGTCAACGAGGACAGCGAGGTACGGCGTGGGCTCCCAGCGCGTCATTGTGGTCATGGGCGTGGCCGGCACGGGCAAGACGACCGTGGGCCGGCAGCTCGCCGAGGCGCTCGGCCTTCCGTACGCGGAGGGTGACGCGTTCCACCCGGCGGCCAACGTCGCGAAGATGTCGGCGGGCACTCCCCTGGAGGACGCCGACCGGTGGCCGTGGCTGGACGCCATCGCCGACTGGATCGGCAGCCGGCCGGAGCCCGGCGGGGTGGTCGCCGCCTCCTCGCTGCGGCGCGTGTACCGGGACCGGCTGCGCGCGGCGGGTCCCGGGACCGTCTTCGTCCACCTCACCGGGGACCGCCCGCTGATCGAGCGGCGGATGGCGGACCGCAAGGGCCACTTCATGCCCGCAGCCCTGCTCGACTCGCAGTTCGCCACGCTGGAGCCGCTCCAGCCCGACGAAGCGGGCGTCGCCGTCGACGTCTCCGGATCACCCGAGGAGATCACCGCACGGGCGCTCGCCGCCCTGCGCCGGCTCCGTACGACCGAGAACTAAGGAATCGTCAGCGTGACCAGTCTCAGCGTCGAGGCTCTGGCAGCGGCAGGAACCGCGCCCATCACCTCGGCCGGGAACACCCAGCTCGGTATCGCGGTCCTCGCGGGCATCGCCGTCATCGTCCTGCTCATCACCCGTCTCACGATGCACGCCTTCCTGGCCCTGACACTGGGCTCGCTCGCCCTCGGGGTCTTCGCGGGCGCGCCCCTGGCCAAGACCATCGCCAGCTTCACCGCCGGACTGGGCGCCACCGTCGCCGGCGTGGGCGTGCTGATCGCGCTCGGCGCGATCCTCGGCAAGCTGCTCGCGGACTCCGGGGGCGCGGACGAGATCGTGGACACGATCCTGGCCCGGGCCAAGGGCCGGGCCATGCCGTGGGCGATGGTGCTCATCGCCTCGGTCATCGGGCTGCCGCTCTTCTTCGAGGTCGGCATCGTGCTGCTGATACCGGTGGTACTGCTCGTGGCCAAGCGCGGCAACTACTCCCTGATGCGGATCGGCATCCCGGCACTGGCCGGACTGTCCGTCATGCACGGGCTGATCCCGCCCCACCCCGGACCCCTCGTCGCCATCGACGCGCTCCACGCGAACCTGGGCGTCACCCTCGCGCTCGGCGTCGTCGTCGCCATCCCCACCGTGGTCATCGCCGGCCCGCTGTTCTCCCGGTACGCCGCGCGCTGGGTGGACATACCGGCGCCGGAGCACATGATCCCGCAGCGGCCCTCGGCGGAACTGGAGCACCGCCCCCGGTTCGGGGCCACGGTGTTCACCGTGCTGCTGCCGGTGGTGCTGATGCTGGTGAAGGCGCTGGTCGACATCGTCGTCAACGACCCCGCCAACCCCGTGCAGCGGGTCACCGACGTCGCCGGATCGCCGCTGATCGCGCTCCTCGCCGCGGTCCTGGTGGGCATGTTCACCCTCGGCCGCGCGGCCGGCTTCACCCGGGCGAGGCTCTCCACCACGGTGGAGAAGTCCCTGGCACCCATCGCGGGAATCCTGCTGATCGTGGGTGCGGGCGGCGGCTTCAAGCAGACCCTGATCGACGTGGGTGTCGGCCAGATGATCCTCGACCTGTCGAAGAACTGGGCCATCCCGGCCCTGTTGCTCGCCTGGCTGATCGCGGTGGCCATCCGCCTCGCGACGGGTTCCGCCACGGTGGCCACGATCTCCGCGGCCGGGCTGGTCGCCCCGCTCGCCGCGGGCATGTCGACCACCGAGACCGCCCTGCTGGTCCTCGCGATCGGCTCGGGCTCGCTGTTCTTCAGCCACGTCAACGACGCGGGCTTCTGGCTGGTCAAGGAGTACTTCGGGATGACCGTGGGGCAGACCCTGAAGACCTGGTCAGTGATGGAGACCGTCATCTCGGTGGTCGGGCTGGGCTTCGTCCTGCTCCTGTCGCTGGTCCTGTGACCTGACGTGCGCCCCGGGCCCGGCCCGGTGCACACCTCCGCACCCGCCGCACCGGGCCCCTCGGGGTCAGTGCGGCGGGTGCTCCGCGTCGAGGTGGGCGGCCGCCAGGGCGAAGCCGTTCGCCGCGGTCGCGCAGCGGTCGGCGAAGCCGGTGACCTCGACGCGCAGCGCCTCGGAGCGGCTGCCCGGCCACACGGCCGCGACGGGGACGACGGTCGCGTGCAGCCGCCGGGCGTGTGCGCGCAGTGCTTCGGCGTGGCCGCGCAGGCCCGCCGCCGGGGGGCCGGGCCGCCGCGTACGGGGCCGGAGGGCCTTGCCCCGGGCGGGCGCCCCGGGCCCGGCGGCGGGTCGCTGCGGCTCCGCCGCGTCTCGGCTGCGCGGCGGCGCGGGCCGAGCGGCCGGGCGTTCCGGCCCGGTGGGGGCGACGCCCCGGTCCGGACCGCAGAAGGCCCAGAGGGCGGCCCCGAGGCCCAGGAGCGGTTCGGCGGTCGCGGCCCGGCCGGTGGCCACCTGCCAGCCGGCGTGGTCGTTGAACGGGTTCGCGTCGGTCAGGGCGTTCCAGGCGAGGATGTCGGCGAACGAGGGCGCCAGCAGGGCGAAGGCGGGGCCGGCGCCCCGGTCGCGCACCAGCGCCCGGAACAGGCGGGCGGCGTCGGCCTGCCGGCCTTCTCCGGCCGCGCCGAGCACCGCCGCGGCGCCCGGGTCCAGGAGGAGTTCGGGGCGTCCCGCGCCCGCGGCCGCGATCCGGGTCCGCAGTCCGCACACGGCCACGCTGACGGCGAGGTTCTCCCGGCCCGCCAGCATCCCGGCGAGCCGCCCGGCCCGGGCCGCGCCGCGGCCGCGCACCGCCCAGCCGAGACCCGCGGGGTCGGTGAGGGTGCGCAGCAGGGTGCGCCACGCGAGTCGTCGGCGGCCGCCCCGGGCGAGGGCGGTCGCGGGCAGCCGCGCCCCGAGGGCCAGTCCGGAGGCGAAGCGCGCGGCCTCGCCGACGGTGTCGGCGGTTTCGGCGAGGTCGCGGCACAGGGCGTCGAGCAGGACGGCGTCCGGGGTGGTGGACGCGGAGGTCGCGGCGTCGGGCATGAGGTCCTCGTATGGGGTCGGCAGGGCTCGGGCATCGGATGCGGGGCGGGCGGACGGCCGGGGCGTCGGCAGCGCCGACGCGCTGTCAGCGGCGGGCCGGCACGAGCCGGATGGCTTCCGGGGCGAGCGTCTCGGGGAGCGGACCCACCGGTCGAGGACGGGCCGGGCGCCCACGATCCGGCGGCCCCGCAGGACCTCGGCGCAGAGCCGTCCGAGGGCGTCGGGTGCCGTCAGGTGCCGTGCCTGCTCGGCGAGGCGGCGAGGAACGGCTCGTACGAGGGGTGTACGGGGACCCCCGGGGCCAGTGCCTCGGTGTCGATGCGGCGCCTTTCCGGGCGGGGACGACCGTGGTCGCAGCCGGTGGCGGCGGGGTCGGTCGCGTACGGGGCCCGGTACTCGGGCGGCGGCTCGGCCGCCAGGACGCCCGGGGGTCCGGCGTGGAAGAGGGTCAGGTCCCCGGGGTCGAGGAGGACCAGGACCGTCCTTCCGGACCCGGTCCGCATGAGGCGGGGCCCGTAGCCGTGCCGGGTGCGCAGGGCGGGCAGGGCATCGGCCGGGGTGCGGGATTCGCCGGGGCGGCGGGCGGCACGGGCGCCGGTGAGGCCGCGGACGAGGAGGGCGCCGAAGCCGCCGAGGGCGGCGGTGTGGACCGTACGCATGCGTGTACCTCCAGCCGGGGGTCGACGTTCGGTGACATCGGCATCACCGTACGTCGCGCCGGGCGGCTCCGCGCTCCGGGTGTCCTCCGCCGGCGGCTTCAGCCGGCGGACGGCGAGGCGAAGACGGCCTCCCGGAAGGCGGTGCGGAACGCGCCGTGGCCGGCGGTCGGGAGCAGGAGCGCCCAGCGGTGGCGGCGGGGAGCGACCCAGAGGGCGGGCGCTGCGGGCTCGGGAGCGTGGTGGGCCCAGACGCCGTGGGGTGCCGGGTGCCAGAGGAGGCCGCGGGCGGGGGTGAGTTCGCCGGTGCGGATGCGCAGCGACTCGGCGGTCCAGCCCGGGGCCACGCCCGGTCCGTCCGCGGCCAGGAGGTGGCGCGGAAAGCGGACGAGGTCGGCAAGGGGGGCCCGCAGGGTGCCGTCGGCGAGGTGGGTGCGGGTCATGCCGAGGGGGTGCCACACACGCGCGGCGGCGAGCTCGGCGAGGGAGGTGCCGGAGAGGCGCTCGGCGAGGCGGGTGAGCGCGGCACTGCCCTCCGGGTGGGTGAGGAGGTGGTGCGCGGTGATGCCGGGGGCGGCGTCGGGGTCCCCGTATGCGGTCAGCGGCGTGTGCAGGTGGAGCGCCCCCTCGTCGACGAGGCTCCCGATGGCGGGCCACAGGGCCAGGACGGCGATGAGCCCGCCGACGTCGAGGAGGGCGTCCCCGCCCCGCCCGGCCTGTCCGACGGCTCCGGCGGCCCGGGCGGCTCCTCGCGCGCCCCCACCGGATTCGAAGCCGCCCCGGCCGGAATCGGCGTCCTTTCGGCCGGGCTCCTCCGCCTGTGCGGCGGCCCCCGGGTTCGCGGCCTCACGGGCGGCCGATGCCGCGTGGACGCCCTCGGGTCCCCCGACGGCCCAGACCGCGTCGGGGTCGGCGGCCTCCACGAGGGCCCGGATGTCTTCGGCCTGGTCGCTCAGGAGCGTCATGGTCGCTCACGCTAGCGAGCCGGCCCCCGGCCGCCCGGCTCCTCGCACCGGTGCGTCCGCCGCGCCACCCGAATGCTCTGGCCGGGCCGCGCGGCCGTACGGGAGGGGGCGGGGCCCCGCGGGCACCCCGCCCCCCTTCGGACCCGCTCCGTCAGCTCTTGTCGGGGCGGTCCGTCACCCGCAGGGTGTTCAGCAGGGGCTTGCCGAATCCGCTGTGCGTGACGAAGCGGATGTTGAGGGCCCCGTCCGTGACCGTCACGGTGTAGGTGCGGTTCAGGGCCGTGTAGGTGCCCGCCTCCAGGGAGACGTCGAGGGAGGGCAGGACCTGCGCGCCCTCGGCCAGGACGTCGAAGACGCGCTTGTTCGGTTTGGTCGAGGAGAGCTCGGCGAAGCCCAGCTCGACCGTGTAGGTGCCGTTGGGGACGTTGTCGAAGCGGTACTCGTACATGCCCTCACGGGCGGTGCGGTACAGCTTCTGGTCCTCCGTGCCGGCGATGGTGCGGCCGGTGGCCTGGACGGAGGCGTTGCCCTGGTAGCCGTAGGAGCCGGCCGTGTACCTGCGGTCCGGGGACCACGCGTCGCCCAGGCCGTCCGTCGCCGCGTAGTCCGAGCCCGCGTCCAGGGCTGCCTGGTAGCGCGGGACGACCACCTTGACCGGGACGGTGAGGACCGGGGTCCGGCCGCTCGCCGAGGCGATCCGCAGGTCGGCGGTCAGGACGGTGCCCGGCGCCAGGCCGGTCGTGTCGACGGACAGGGTGACCGGGGCCTTGCCCCCGGTGGGGAGGTCCCCAGTGGCCGGGGTCGCCGTCAGCCAGGCCGCGTCCTCGGTGACGGTGAACGCCGTGCCGAGGCCCGGGTTGGTCAGGTCGAGGGTCCTCGTACGCTTCTGGCCGGGCAGGAGGACGATGTCCACGGCCGGCCTGGAGGCGGTCACCCGGCCCGTCCGCAGGGACTGGGTCACGGCCGTGACGTCGGCGGGCTTGACGTCCACCGCCGTGGTGACGGCCTCGTACTGGGGCGCCGAGACCGAGACGGAGGTCCGGCCCGCGGGGCTCTGGACGACGTACCCGCCGTCCGCGGCCGTCGTCGCCGACACGGCCGACTCACCCGTGCCGACGCTCACCGTGGCGCCCGCGACCCCGTTGCCGTCGTTCGCGTCGAGCACCCGGCCCGCCACCACACCGCTCCTGGTGGTGCGGAAGGCGATGGAGAGGCCGTCGGAGATGACGGGGGTGTTGAAGGAGTACTTGAACGCGTCGGTGCCGGCCGCGTTCTCCACGCCGACGGTGGCCGTGGAGCCGCCCTTGATGCCGGTGCCGCCCGTGCCCTTGTAGGAGTAGGAGACGGCGCCGTCCTCGCCGATCGCCGCCGAGAAGGAGAACTTCTCGGCCTGCGCCGACCAGTGGGCGACGTCGCGCCACTCGATCACGTAGCTGCGGTGCGGGGCGGTGCCGGTGACGGCGGTGAACACGCCGGAGCCGCTGCCCGGCGCGCCCACGACCAGGTCGTCCCAGAAGGGGTAGAGGGCCGCGTTGGGCGTGGCCGTGCTCGGGAGGTCCCCGTTGATGTCGCCGGTGTGGTTGCCGCCGAAGCTGACGGTGCCGTTGGTGCCGATCCAGGCCTGGCCGTACGTCTTTCCGTACAGCGGCAGCGGGAAGGGCAGCTCGACGCGCTCGGTGGTGTTGTCGCCGGCCAGCGCGAGCTGGCGGCTGCCGGGCTGGTACGGCCGGTCGCCGGCGGCGGCGCAGGCGTAGCCGTAGCCGTCCGTGCGCTCGGGCAGGGTGACGGCGACGGTGGTGTCGCCCGCGACGGTCACCTGGGCGCTGCCTGCGGTGACGCACCGGGAGGTGCCGGTGGCGTTCACGGTGTACGTGCCGTGCGGCAGGGTGACCTCGAAGCGGCCCTGCGCGTCGGTGGTCGCCGTAACCGGGGTGTCCGCGACGGTGACGGTGGTGCCCGCCGCGGGGCCGGCGGCGGAGGAGACCGTGCCGGTCAGCCGGCCGGAAGCCGCCTGGGTGAGGGTGAAGTCGCCGGTGGCGGTGGCGTTCTCGGTCACGGCCACGGTGGCGCTCTGCGGGCCGTAGCCGAATTTCGAGGCGGTCAGGGCGTAGTCGCCGACCGAGAGCGAGGCGAAGGCGTAGCTGCCGTCGGCGCCGGTGGTCGCCGTACGGTCGATCGGGCCGTCGGCGGTGACCTTCACGCCCGCGACGGGCAGGCCGCCGGAGCGCACGGTGCCGCCGAGGGCGCCGATCGCGCCGCGCGGGGCGGCGTTGACGGCGGCGAGGGCGTCGAGCCTGCCCTCGCCGAAGACGTTGTTGTCGGCGGCGGAGCCGCCGCACTGGCCGCTGTCCGTGTCCTGGGCGGTGCCGTCCAGGAGCGCTTCGGTCTGCGCGACGTCCCCTTCGAGGGCCGGGGCCGCGGACCACAGGAGGGCCACGGTGGCCGCGGTGTGGGGCGAGGCCATGGACGTGCCGGAGAAGGCCTCGTACGCACCACCGGGTACGGAGGAGCGGACGTTCACTCCGGGGGCGGCGATGTTGGGCTTGACGAGGCCGCCGGGGCCCGCGCCGCGCGAGGAGAACGAGGCGATGGTGTTGTTGATGTCGAAGGCGCCGGAGCTGTAGGAGCTCGCGTAGTCACCGGGTGAGCCGCTGGTGGAGCAGCTCGGGCCGGCGTTCCCGTTGCTGAAGGCCGGGAAGATGCCGGCGGCGCGCCAGGTGTCCACGATCTGCTGGTACCAGTCGTCGTGCGCCGAGCTTCCCCACGAGTTGTTCACCACGTGCGGAGCGAGGTCGGGGCGCGGGTTCTGGCCGTTCAGGTCGGTCGGGGCGACGATCCACTGCCCGGAGGCGAGCAGGGAGGCCTCGGAGCAGGAGTTGGTCTCGCAGCCCTTGGCGGCGATCCACTTGGCGCCCGGTGCCACGCCGATCTTGTTGGCGCCGCCGTCGTCGCCGACCATCGTCCCCATGGTGTGGGTGCCGTGGTCGTTGTTGTCGCAGGGGGCGGCCGTGGCGCAGACGCCCGCCGGGTCGAACCAGTTGTAGTCGTGGTCGTACGACCCGTCAGCGGCCCGGCCGCGGTACTGCCCGGCGACGGCCGGGTGGGTGTGGTCGACACCGCTGTCGATGTTGGCGACGACGATGCCCTCGCCGCGCACCCCGGCCTGCTCCCACACCTGCGGGGCCTTGATCCGGTCGATGTTCCACTCGACGGCGTCGGCGGAGGCTTTCTCCCGCTCGCCCTCGGCGGGCTCGGGGAGGGCGACCTTGTCGTCGGCGTCGATCCGGGAGACCTCGGGGCGCTGCGCGAGGGTGCCCGCGAGCTTCTCGCTGCCGACGACCCGGACCGCGTTGACGATCCAGTACGAGGTGTACTCGGCCTTGGCGCCGTCCAGTGCCTTGAGCACCTCGGCCTGGCTGCGCGCGGCGTGGTCCTTCTTGGCCCGGAGCACGGTGGCGGCCTTGGCGGCGCGGGTCTGCTGCCTCCCCGCGGCGGTCAGGTCGGCGGCGCTGTCGAGGTACACCCAGAAGACCGCTTTGGCGGACGCGTCGAGCTGGGTGCGGAGCTTGGGTTCGATCTTGCGCTCGGCCGCGCTCGGGGCGGGCCCGGGGTCCGGGGCAGCCGCGGCGACGCCCGCGCCGAGGGGGACCAACAGGAGCGAGGTGAGGGCTGCGACGGCTGCCCGTAAGGATCGTCTGGCGTGTTGTGCCACGTGTGGTCTCCTCGTACGCCGTGTGCGGGATGTGCGGGAAAGACGTGTGTGTGACGTGCGCGGGTCATGGTGATCCACATGCCATGCCCATTACAAGAGGGCCAAATGAGCCGTCCCGGGCCGTGGCCGGCCCGGCCTGCCGGGTGGCCCCGCGCCGCCGCGCGGGCCAGCCTGAGGACATGACCGCGCCCGCCGAACCGCCCGCCGAACCGCCGGTGGAACCTCCCGCCGACCCGCCCGTAGGGCCGTCGGTGAAACCGCCCGCCGAACCACCCGTGGGGCCGCCCGGCGGACCGTCCCGCGAAGCTCGCGCCACCCCGCCCGTCGGACCTCCCCCCGGGTCCTCCGCCGACCGGACCGCGGGCTCGCCCGGGCCCCCCGGGGTCCCCATCGCCTCCGCTCGCGGCCGGTGGATCCTGCTCACCACCGTGCTCGGGTCGGCGATGGCGCTGCTGGACTCGACCGTGGTCAACGTGGCGCTGCCCAGCATCGGGCGGGACCTCGGCGCCGATCTGGCCGTCCTGCAGTGGACGGTCAACGCCTACCTGCTGACCCTGGCCTCACTGATCCTCGTCGGCGGGGCGCTGGGCGACCGCTACGGACGCCGGCGGATCTTCGTACTGGGCGTGGTGTGGTTCGCGGTGGCCTCGCTGCTGTGCGGCATCGCGCCGAACGCCGGGGTGCTGATCGCCGCCCGCGCCCTCCAGGGCGTCGGCGGTGCGCTGCTGACCCCGGGCTCGCTCGCGCTGATCCAGGGCTCGATCCGCGGCGAGGACCGGGGCCGGGCCGTGGGCCTCTGGTCCGGTCTGGGCGGGGTCGGGGCGGCCGTGGGCCCGTTCCTCGGGGGCTGGCTGGTGGACGGGCCCGGCTGGCGCTGGGTGTTCCTGCTGAACGTGCCGGTCGCAGCGGTGTGTGTCCCGGTGGCCCTGCGGCACGTACCGGAGTCCCGCGATCCGCACGCGCACGGGCGGTTCGACGTGGTGGGCGCGGTGCTGGGCGCGGCCTCGCTCGCCCTGGTGACCTACGCGCTGATCGAGGCCCGGTCCGCCACCGCGCCGGTGATCGCCGCCGCGGCCGGCGGCGTCCTGCTGGGCTGCGCGTTCGTGTACGTGGAGCGCACGCGCGCCGACCCGATGGTGCCCCCGGACATCTTCTCCTCGCGGCAGTTCACCGCGGTCAACCTGGTCACGCTGTGCGTGTACGCGGCCTTCGGCGGCTTCTTCTTCCTGGTCGTGCTCCAGCTCCAGGTGGTGTCCGGGTACTCCGCCCTCGCCTCCGGGGCCGCCCTGCTGCCCACCACCGCGTTGATGCTGCTGCTCTCGGCCCGGTCGGGGGAGCTCGGCGAGCGGATCGGGCCGCGCATCCCGCTCACCCTCGGGCCGCTGCTGTGCGCGGCCGGAATGCTGCTGATGCTGCGGGTGGGGCCCGGGGCCGCGTACGTACGGGACGTGCTGCCGGCCCTGCTGGTGATGGGCGCGGGCATGGTGACCCTGGTGGCTCCGCTGACGTCGGCCGTGCTGTCCTCGGTGGACCCCGGCCGGGCGGGGCTGGCCAGCGGCATCAACAACGCCGCGGCGCGGGCCGCGGGCCTGCTGGCGGTGGCGGCGCTGCCGCTGCTGGCCGGAATGGGTCCGGAGGCGTACCGCTCGGCGGTCCAGTTCGACGCGGCCTTCGGGCGGTCGATGCTGTGGTGCGCGGGCATCCTGGTGGCCGGATCCGTGCTGGCGTGGGCAACCGTGCGGAACCCGGCGCCCGGGGCTCGGCACGCGCAGCCGCAGTGCCGTACGCAGTGCGCGGTCACCGCTCCACCGCTGGAACCCCCGGCGGCGGCGGAGCGGTGAGTCCTGCGGGCGCGCGGCCGGGAACCGGCCGCGCAGGGTGCGCGGTTGGCCGGAAGTCGCGAAGTTACCAAGAGGTATGTAGTGACTTCACACGCACGTAGCAGTAGAACTCGTTCTCATTCAGCCGAGAGTGAGGAACGTCACATGGGCGACAATGGCCTGCCCGGTACCGGCTCCAACGGCTTCTCCCGCCGCGGATTCCTTGCAAGAACAGGTTCCATTCTGGGGGCCGTTGCCCTCTCCGCCAACGTCGCCCCCGCGCATGCCGCGGCCGCCTCCGCGGCCACCGCCGCCATCGACAACGGCGCCCGCGTCCCGGTCCTGGTGATCGGCACGGGATACGGAGGCTCGGTCGCCGCCCTGCGCCTGGCCCAGGCAGGGGTGAGCGTGCACATGATCGAGATGGGCATGGCCTGGGACACCCCGGGCAGCGACGGCAAGATCTTCGCCCACACCACCAACCCGGACTACCGCTCCTACTGGCTGCGCACGAGGACCAAGGCGCCGCTCAGCAACTTCCTCGGATTCCCCATCGACAAGAACGTCCCCAGGTACACGGGCATCCTGGACGCCGAGGAAATGGGCGGCATCACCGTCTACCAGGGCCGCGGGGTCGGCGGCGGCTCGCTCGTCAACGGCGGTATGGCCGTCACGCCCAAGCGGCAGAACTTCAGCGCCGTGCTCCCCTCGGTGAACGCCGACGAGATGTACACCACCTACTACCCCCGTGCCAACGCCGGACTCGGGGTGGGCCTCATCGACCCCGCCTGGTTCGACACCGTCGACTGCTACCAGTACGCCCGTGTCGGCCGCAAGCACGCCCAGCGCTCCGGCTTCCCCTTCGTCTTCGTCCCGGACGTGTACGACTGGGACTACATGAAGCAGGAGGCCGCCGGCACGGTCCCCAAGTCCGCGGTGAGCGGGGAGATCCTCTACGGCAACAACCACGGCAAGAAGTCGCTCCAGCAGACCTACATCGCGGCCGCCAAGGCCACCGGCAAGGTCAGCATCTCGCCCCTGCACCAGGTCACCTCGGTCGCCCCGGCCACCGGCGGCGGCTACACCGTCACCATCAACCAGCTCACCACCGACGGCGGCGTGGTGGCCACCAAGACCGTCACCGCCGACCGGGTCTTCTTCGCGGCCGGCAGCGTCGGCACCAGCAAGCTCCTCGTCAGACTGAAGGCCACCGGCGCCCTGCCCCACCTGAACAACGAGATCGGCAAGGGATGGGGCGACAACGGCAACGTCATGTGCGGCCGCGCGAACCACATGTGGGACGCGACCGGCAAGGTCCAGGCCGCCATCCCCTGCGGCGGCATCGACAACTGGGACGCGGGCGGCGCGTTCGCCGAGGTGGCACCGCTGCCGACCGGGATCGAGACGTACGCCTCCTTCTACCTGTCGATCACCAGGAACCCGCACCGCGCCGAGTTCTCCTGGAACGCGGCGGCGGGCAAGGTCGACCTCAACTGGCAGACGGCCTGGAAGCAGGCGTCCATCGACATGGCCAAGACCATCTTCGACAAGATCAACAGAAAGGAGGGGACGATCTACCGTACCGACCTCTTCGGCCTCAACAAGATCTGGGGCGACCACCTCACCTACCACCCGCTCGGCGGTGCGGTGCTCAACAAGGCCACCGACAACTACGGCCGTCTGCACGGCTACAGCGGCCTGTACGTGATCGACGGAGCGCTGATCCCCGGCAACACCAGCGTCAACCCGTTCGTCACCATCACGGCGCTCGCGGAGCGGAACATCGAGAACATCATCGCCACCGACCTGTAGCCGGGCGGCGGCACGCACGGACCGGGGCCGATCGGATGTACCGAGCGGCCCCGGACCCATGTCAGCGGCCCGGCAGCATGCAGACGCTGTCCAGGCCGAGCACGTGGTTGAGCCGCCCGAAGGCCAGCCAGGACCCGATGCTCATCGTCAGCTCCACGATCTCCAGCTGGCTGTAGTGCCCGGTCATGCGGTCCCAGAACTCCTCGTCGAGACCGTGGTGGTCCAGGGTGTAGCGCTCGGCGTACTCCGCCGCCAGCCGGGTCCGCTCGTCGAAGCGGTCCGTGGTGCGCCATGCGGTGACGGCGTCCGCGAACTCCTCCTCGACCTTCTCCCCATCCCGCTCGGTACGCCAGTCCAGGCAGAAGACGCACCCGTTGATCTGCGCGACGCGCAGCCGGGCGGCCTCGAACTCGCGCAGCCCCAGCGTGGTGTGGGCGTACACCGACAGGGAGAAGTTGGCCGCAGCCATGCCGATGCCGGGGACCATGTCTCCCCACACGTACTCGATCGGGTGCTGGCCTTCGGGAATGTCGATCTTCATGACTGCTTCCTTCCGAGTTTGCCCGTGGCGGGGCGCAGCGGGACGTCGAGGGCGTCGTACAGTCCCGGTTCCGCCGCGACGAGCCAGTCGATGGCGCCGACCAAGCGGCCGACGGCGGTGGCGTTCCCGCCGGCGGAACGGTTCTCCCCTTCGTCGGTGGCCTCGATGGTGACCTCGATGCGGGGGCGGCCCTCGATGACGACGCGGTGGGCGCCGTCGCCCCCGCCGGGCGGCGAGGGCCAGTCCGGCGCGCACGACGGGTGGATGCGGGTGACGTGTTCGATGACGATGCGGGGTTCGCCCCCGACGATGCCCTGCACCTCGAAGCGGATGGCGCCCTGCGTGCCGGCCTCGAACTCGCCCATGGTGCGCGTGGTGACCGTGGTGTCCAGCGCCCGCCGGTCCGACGTCTCGCGTATCCCGTCGAGTTCGACGCCCAGCGCCCGCGCCATCATCCGTATCTGCCCGCCCCACACCATGGTGGGGATCGAGGGCAGGAGCATCATGGGCTCGTACTCCATGGGCTGGCCCATACCGACCAGGTAGCGGACGGAGTCCGGCTGGTCGTAGGTGGAGTAGTCGAAGATCTCCTGGCAGCGGATCACGTCGACGGTGGTGCCGAGTCCGCTGAGCAGCAGCGGGAGCACGTCGTTGCCCCAGCCCGGATCGACGCCGGAGGCAAAGAACGAGCCGCCGCCCTCGGCGACGGCGGCCAGCACCGGGTCCCTGAACTCGGGCGGGGCGCTGCGGTGGTCGTAGAGCGGATAGAGCGCGGGGCTGACGACCACCGCGCCGGAGTGGACGGCCCGGGTGATGTCCGCGAGGGCGTCGTCGGGACGGACGTCCCCCGAGGCCGCGTAGACCACGGCCCGTGGGCGGGCGGCCAGGACGGCCTCGACGTCGTCGGTGGCCTCGACCCCCACCAGGTGGTCCAGGCCGCCCAGTTCGCCGGCATCGCGGCCGACCTTGGCCGGATCGTGGACGATGACAGCGGTGAGTTTCAGTGCCGGATGGGCCTCGACGGCGCGGATGGCCAGACGGCCGACGTTGCCGGTACCCCAGACAACCGTGGAAATCATGCGCGGAGGGTAGCGACAGGACCTGCATGTTTCCAGAGACGAGCGGCGTGCAGTCGCGGGCGGCGGCGCCCGGGCCGCGCGCCGCCCCCGGTGTCACTGGTTCTCGGCGCCCAGGACGAAGAGGAGGTAGACGAAGAAGGCGAAGAGGTGGCCGACGAACAGGTAGGCGATCAGCCGGATCACCAGACCGCGGGGGAACTTCGACTCGAAGCGCGCGCGCAGCGTCCCCGGCGCTTGCGCAGCCACCTCGCTGTGCGGCGCCTCGGTGTGCGGCGGCGCCTCGGTGTGCGGCAGTG
Source organism: Streptomyces sp. NPDC058674 (assembly GCF_042716505.1). Classification (NCBI taxonomy): domain Bacteria; kingdom Bacillati; phylum Actinomycetota; class Actinomycetes; order Kitasatosporales; family Streptomycetaceae; genus Streptomyces; species Streptomyces sp. NPDC058674. Next base: position 147,981 of record NZ_JBHXSC010000003.1, on the reverse strand, counting down.
CCCCGGCCGCCTCCGGCACCTGCGCTGCCTGTGACACCTGTGACACGTTCTCTCCCTGCGACATGGGTACGGCTCCTCGGCTATCGGCGGTGCGTGGTCGTGCCGGCGCCGAGGCAGAGCCCGGCGAGGCTGCTCTGCAGCAGCGTGTGGACGAACAGCAGCTCTGCCCCGCCCGGCGCGGGCGCGCCGATGCGGTGCGGGGTCAGAGAATCGAAGTGCGCGCTGTCCCCCGGCTCCAGCAGGTGCTCGGTCTCCCCCAGGTGCAGCCGCAACCGCCCCTGCAGGACGTACAGCCACTCCTCACCGGGGTGGACGCGGACCAGCTCGCCCTGGCTGCGCCCGTACGGGACGTGCACGCGCAGCGGCTGCATGGCCTTCCCGGAGCCGCCCGCCTGCCAGTACGTCCAGCCGTCGGACTCGCGGGCCCCCGGGCCGCCGGCCCGTACGATGGGGTCGGCGACGGCGGGGGCCTCGCCGAGCAGCTCGGAGACGGTCGTACCGTAGGTGCGGGCGAGTTCGAGCAGGAGCGGCAGGGACGGTTGGCGCCGCCCGGTCTCCAGCCGGGACAGGTGCGCGGGCGACATGCGGGCCCGCGCGGCGGCGGCTTCCAGCGTGAGGCCGGCGCGGCGGCGCAGGTCGCGCAGCTGCGGCGCCACGGTGGGCAGCTCGGAGCCGGCAGCGCCATCGGCAGGGGCGGCGTCGACATCGGCCTCGGCCTCGGGGCCGCCGCCCACGGGGACGACCGCGTGGTCGGAGCCGTTCGGGGGGCCCGGGTCGGAACCGGGGGCGGAACCGGGAGTCATGGTCCGATTGAGCCAGATCCTTACCCTCCTGGCAAACCACCTTACCTCTGAGGCAAAAACCCCCTCACCCCACTGCGCCCCCCGCGGTCACCGTCTCCACGGTGTCGGCCTCCAGCGCACTCTTGTCCGGCCGGTGCCGCAGAACCCGGGCGAAGCGGAGCGCCACCCCCGCCGGGTAGCGCGGGGAGCGCTGCAGCCCGTCGTAGGCGATCTCCACCACCAGCTCGGGCCGCACCCGCACGGTGAACCCGTCGTCCGAGGTGGCCAGGGCCCGCAGCGCCTGCGTCTGCCAGCGCAGCATCTCGTCGGTGAGGCCCTTGAAGGTCTTGCCGAGCATGGCGTACCCGCCGTCGGCGGTCCGCGCCCCCAGGTGCAGGTTCGACAGCAGTCCGGTGCGCCGCCCGTGGCCCCACTCGGCTGCGAGCACGACGAGGTCCAGCGTGTGCACCGGCTTCACCTTGAGCCAGTTGCGGCCGCGCCGGCCGGCCGCGTAGCCGGAGTCGAGGGCCTTGACCATCACTCCCTCGTGGCCGCGCCGCAGGGTCTCGCTCCAGAACTCCTCCGCGCGGGCCGCCTGCCCCTCCGGGTCGTCGACGACGAGTCGGCGGACCCGGGCCGACTCGGGCACGAGGGCGCTGAGCGCGCTGTGGCGCTCGCGCACGGGAAGGTCGAGGAGCACCTCGTCCCCGGCGGCCAGCACGTCGAAGAAGAAGGGAGCGAGGGGCAGCGTCCGGCGGGCGGACGCCACGTCGGTCCGGGAGCCGACCCGGCTCGCCACGTTCTGGAAAGGGACCGGCCTTCCGTCCGCCGTCCGGCCGATGACCTCGCCGTCGAGGATGAAGCGCTCCCCCGGCAGCGACCGGGCCAGTTCGACCACCTCGGGCAACCGGTCGGTGATCTCGTCCAGGGAGCGCGTGTACACCCGTACGTCGTCACCCTGGCGGTGGACCTGGATGCGCACGCCGTCGAGCTTCTCCTCCACGGCGCAGGGCCCGAGCGCCTCCAGCGCCTCGGCCACCGACGCCGCGGTCCCCGCGAGCATGGGCTGGACGGGCCGTCCGACCCGGAGGGTGAAGCCGACGAGCGCCGCCGCACCCCCGGCCAGGACGGCCCCGGCCACCCGGGACAGCGAGCCGTCCAGCATCACGGCCCGGCGCAGCGCGGCGGCCGGGACCCCGGCGGCCGCGGCCACACCCTCCAGGGCCACGGCGTCGAGAGCCCCTTGGCGCACTTCTCCCGAGAGCAGGCTGCGCAGGAACGCCTGCTCCGGCTCGGTGGCCGCGCCCAGCAGGGCGTCGAGGATGCGGCGCCGCTCGGCCTGGGACCCGGTGCCGGCGACGGCGGCGAGCTCGGTGACCGCGGCGTCGACGGCGGGCACGGTCAGGGTGGGGGCCGGGGCGGGCTCCACCTCCCGGCCCAGCGTCCGCCACCCGATGCCGGGGCGGCCCTGCGGGAGCCGCCCGGACAGGTAGGAGATCACCAGGGCGGCCTCCTCCGGCGGCGCGGCGGAGAAGAGCTCCGCGAGGAGGGCCGCCTTGCGGGAGCGGGCGGAGGTGTCGGCGACCTCCCGGGACACGCGCGCGACGTCTGCCAGCAGCATGCGGCCATCCTCCCGCCGGACGGCGCGCCCCGCAGGTCGGGCCCCGGACCCGGTGCGGGGCCCGAGCGCGATTACGCCCGGCCCGGACGTGGAAGCGATCTCCGTATGACGGAAAGCGCGAGTCCCTACATTGCCTCGGCGCGGGTCAGCGTGGGCGGCCTACAGCCCGGCGACCCGCCGTTCCGCGTCGTGGAGATCGACGGTGAGGTCGTCGGCACCGCGAGGGCCATGACGGACGTGGTCCTGGCCGCCGCGGCCCTCGGCATCACGATCCACGACCTGGACGACCCGGCCGAGGTCCGGTGGGTCGGCGGCGGGAAGTTCCACTGGCACGCTCACTGACCGGGCCGCGGGGAGTCCGCGTACCGCGGGCGCGGTACGCGCGTCGGCCCGTGTACTCCTCGGGAAGGGCTGGACATCCGCCTGCGGGCGCTCGGGCGCGGGCGCCCTGGCGATTAGGGTTCCCGTATGAAGCTCCGACTGCCCCGGCGCCGCCGGAACCGCCTGCTCGCGGGCGCCGCCGCGCTCGCCGTCGTCGCGGGAGCCGGTACGTGGACCGCGGGCGCCGCGGCCGGCGACCCGCCGGCCGTGCACCGCCAGGACCGTGTACTGGACATGCCCGGCGCCGCGATCGACACCTCGTACTTCACGGCGGGCGGCGGTGACCGCGGTGGGAAGAAACGTCCCGCTGTGCTCCTCGGGCACGGTTTCGGGGGCAGCAAGGACGACGTCCGGGCCCAGGCCGAGCAGTTGGCCCGCGACGGGTACGCCGTCCTGACCTGGTCGGCGCGCGGCTTCGGCCGCTCCGGCGGCGAGATCGGGTTGAACGACCCGGAGCACGAGGTCAAGGACGTCTCGCGGCTCGTCGACTGGCTCGCGACCCGTCCCGAGGTACGGCTCGACGCGGCCGGCGACCCCCGCGTCGGCGTGTCCGGGGCCTCGTACGGCGGCGCGGTCTCCCTGCTCGCCGCGGGGCACGACCCCCGGGTCGACGCGATCGCGCCGCAGATCACCTACTGGAACCTCGCGGACGCCCTCTTCCCGAACGGCGTCTTCAAGAAGCTGTGGTCGGGGATCTTCTTCACCACCGGCTCGGCCTCCGGGCTCCAGCAGGCACGGCCCGTCCAGCCCGCCCAGCCCGCCCAGCCTTCCCGGCAGGGCTCGCAGGGGCCGCAGGACTCACAGGGGGCGCAGGACTCACAGGGGGCGCAGGGGTCCGGTCCGGCGGCCGCCCCCGGCTGCGGACGCTTCCAGCCCGAGCTGTGCGCGATGTACGAGCGGGTCGCGGTGGCCGGCAAGCCCGACGCCGGGGCCCGTGCCCTGCTGGAGGGACGCAGCCCCTCGGCGGTCGGCGACAGGATCAAGGTGCCGACCCTGATCGTGCAGGGACAGGACGACTCCCTCTTCCCGCTGGACCAGGCCGATGCCATGGCCCGGGCCATCGCGGCGAACGGCGCTCCCGTCGCGGTGGACTGGGCGGCCGGCGGGCACGACGGCGGGATGCGGGAGGCCGGGCGGGCGAACGCCCGGGTGGCCGCCTGGTTCGACCGCTACCTCAAGGAGGACGGGGGCGCGGACACCGGGCCGGCGTTCCGCGTCTCGCGCTCCGGCGGCATCGACTCCACGGACGGGGCGGTGCAGCTGCGCGGCGCGGACGGCGACCGCTACCCCGGGCTGACCTCGGGCCCGCGGCAGTTCGCCCTCTCCGGCCGCGAGCAGAGCTTCGCCAATCCCGCGGGCGGCGCGCCACCCGCCCTGTCCTCGCTGCCGGGCATCGGCGGACAGCTCGCCGCCTTCGGGGCCGGGCTGTCGCTGGACTTCCCGGGGCAGAACGCACGGTTCGAATCGGAGCCGCTGGCCGAGGACCTGCGGATCACCGGTACCCCGACCGTGACCCTGAAGGTGAGGTCGACGGCCGCGGACGGCTCGGCCGTGCTCTTCGGCAAGGTGTACGACGTGGGCCCGGACGGACGGCAGCAGGTGCTGCCGAGCCAACTGGTCGCCCCCGTCCGGGTGGAGGACGCGCGCGAGGGCCGGACCGTCGGGCTGCGGCTGCCCGCGATCGACCACGCGGTCGAGGCGGGGCACCGGCTGCGCCTGGTGGTCGCCGCGACCGACCTCGGCTTCGCGACCCCGGCGGCGCCGGCCGTCTACACGGTCACGGCCGAAGGAACCCTGGCCGTCCCCGTAGCCACGGGCGTGCGCACGGCCTCGTCCGGGCTGCCCGCCTGGACGTGGGCGCTGCCGCTGGGCGCCGCCGCGCTGGCCGCACTGCTGCTCGGGCTCCGGCGGACCGGCGGCGCCGGCCCGCGGGGCGGGGCGCCCGCTCCTGATCCGGCGCTGGCCGAGGTACCGCTGGAGATCACGGGGCTGTCGAAGCGCTACGCCAAGGCGCAGGACCGGTACGCGGTGCGGGACCTGTCGTTCCGGGTGGAGAAGGGTCAGGTGCTGGGGCTGCTCGGGCCCAACGGCGCCGGGAAGACCACCACGCTGCGGATGCTGATGGGGCTGATCTCGCCGGACGCCGGTGAGATCCGGGTGTTCGGGCACGCGGTGCGTCCCGGGGCCCCGGTGCTGTCCCGGGTCGGGGCGTTCGTCGAGGGCGCGGGCTTCCTGCCGCATCTGACGGGCCGGGCCAACCTGGAGCTGTACTGGCAGGCCACCGGCCGGCCCGCCGAGGACTCGCACATGGCGGAGGCGCTGGAGATCGCCGGACTCGGCGACGCGCTGGAGCGCGCGGTGCGCACGTACTCGCAGGGCATGCGCCAGCGGCTCGCGATCGCCCAGGCCATGCTCGGCATGCCGGACCTGCTGATCCTCGACGAGCCGACGAACGGCCTGGACCCGCCGCAGATCAGGGAGATGCGGGACGTGATGATCCGCTACGCCGCGGGCGGGCGCACCGTCATCGTCTCCAGCCACCTGCTGTCGGAGGTGGAGCAGTCCTGCACGCACCTGGTGGTCATGGACCGCGGGCGACTGGTGCGGGCGGGTGAGGTCGCCGAGATCACCGGCGGCGGCGACACCCTGCTGGTGACGCTGGCGGGTCCGGTGGACGGGGTGGCCGTCGAGAAGGTGGCCGCCCTGGAGGGAGTGGGTTCCGTGGTGGCCGCGGCCGACGGGCTGCTCGTACGGCTGGAAGGCGCGACGGCCGCGGAACTGATCGCCGAACTGGTCCGGCTGGAGGTGCCGGTGTCCGGAGTGGGACCGCACCGCAGGCTCGAGGACGCGTTCCTCACACTGATCGGAGGACAGGCATGAACGCCGTCCAGGAGACCGCGGCCGGCTACCGGCCGGGCCGCACCCTGCCGCTGCGCGTGGAGGCGCTGCGGCAGTGGCGCCGGCGGCGGACGCTGGTGATGGGAGGGGTGCTCGCCGCGCTCCCGTTCATCATGATCGTCGCGTTCGCGGTGGGCGGCGGACCGGACGGGGGTCCGGGCGGGGGCAACAACCGCATCACCCTGATCGACACGGCCACGGCCTCCGGTGCGAACTTCGCCGCGACCTGCCTGTTCGTCTCGGCGGGCTTCCTGCTGGTGGTGCCGGTGGCGCTGTTCTGCGGGGACACGGTGGCGTCGGAGGCCAGCTGGTCCTCGCTGCGCTACTTGCTGGCCTCTCCGGTGCCCAGGGCCCGGCTGCTGTGGAGCAAGCTCGTGGTGGCGCTGGGGTTCAGCCTCGCGGCGATGGTGCTGCTGCCGGTGGTTGCGCTGGCCGCGGGCACGGCCGCGTACGGCTGGGGGCCGCTGAAGCTGCCGACGGGCGGGGCGCTGGCCGCCTCGGACACCGTGCCGCGGCTGGCGCTGGCCGTCGCCTTCATCTTCGTGTCGCAGCTGGTCACGGCCGGGCTGGCGTTCTGGCTGTCCACGCGGACGGACGCGCCGCTCGGCGCGGTCGGCGGGGCGGTGGGGCTGACCATCGTCGGCAACGTACTCGACGCGGTGACGGCCCTGGGGTCGTGGCGGGAGTTCCTGCCCGCGCACTGGCAGTTCGCCTGGGCGGACGCGTTGCAGCCGCAGCTGGAGTGGGGCGGGATGGTCAAGGGGACGGCGGTGTCGGTGTCGTACGCGCTGGTGCTGTTCGCCCTGGCCTTCCGGGGGTTCTCCCGCAAGGACATCACGTCCTGAGCGGAAGGACCCCTGGCGGCCGGCGCGGGCGTACTCCTCAGGCGGGGGCGCCCGGCGCCACCGCGTCGATCTCGGCGAGCAGTTCGGCGTCCAGCGGGCGGTCGGCGACGGCCGCGTTGGCCCGCACCTGTTCGGCGGAGGTGGCTCCCGCGATGACGGAGGCGCATCCGGGCTGCGCCGAGAGCCAGCCGACGGCGAGTTCCAGGACGCTCCGGCCGTGCTTTTCGGCGAGCGCGGCCAGCGCCTCGACCACGTCGAGGCGCTCCTCGGTGAGGTAGGCGTCGCGGCCTTCGAGGCGGGAGCCGGCGGGCACGGGCGCGCCGCGGCGGATCTTGCCCGTCAGCAGGCCGTTGGCGAGCGGGAAGTAGGGCAGTACGCCGACGCCGTAGTGGAGGGCCGCGGGCACGAGCTCGCGCTCGGCGGAGCGCTCCAGCAGGGACCACTGGTTCTGCGCCGAGACGAAGGGCGCGGCGCCGGTCTCCCGGGCGACGTGGGCGGCTTCGGCGAGCTGCCAGCCGCTGAAGTTGGAGTGCCCGATGTAGCGGACCTTGCCCTCGGCGACGAGCTCGGTGAGCGCGGCGAGGGTTTCGGCGATCGGGGTCGCCGGGTCGGGGCTGTGCAGTTGGTAGAGGTCGATGTGGTCGGTCTCCAGCCGCCGCAGCGACGCCTCGACGGCCCGCCGCACGTAGGCGCGGCCGCCGCGCGCGCCGGCTGCGGGACCGTACTCCATGTCCATGCCCGCGAAGCCGAACTTGGTGGCGAGGACGACCTGGTCGCGCCGGCTTTGAGGGCCCGCCCGAGGTGCTCCTCGGAGCCTCCCCGGCCGCCGTAGATGTCGGCGGTGTCCAGGAGGGTGATGCCGGCGTCGAGGGCCGCGTCGACGACGGCCCGCGTGGCCCGCGCGTCGAGGCGTCCGCCGAAGTTGTTGCAGCCGAGGCCGACGGCCGACACCCGCAGACCCGAACTGCCCAGGGGGAGATGGCGCATGGGTTTCCGTTCCTCCGCTCACACGACGTCAGGTGATCACGGGGAAGCTACCCCACCCCCGGTGTCACGGCCAGCGCCGTTCGGTGCCGCGGGCGGCCGCGCGGGCGACCGGCACCCGCCGCCTGTCCCGCCGCGGGAAGGGCGGGCCGCGGGCCGGCTCGGGGCCGCCACCTCCGGACGGCGGAGCGGCCGGGTCGTCGCCGTCGGATCTTGACGGCCGGGCCCCGCGGCGTCTGGTGCCGTGCCCGGGAAGGCGGCGGGGCGTCCGAGTACCGGACACGTGCCCGGAGGCCCCGGCACCGCGGCCGGCCGCGGTGCCGGGCGTCGCGGGCCCGGCACGATCCGAAGGGAACGGCCTACCCGGCACGATCCGAAGGGAACGGCTAGAGGAGCCGGGCGGCGCCGGAGGCGGGCGCCGCGGCCGTGATGCGCGGCGGCGCGTGCCCGCCGGCGCGGAAGGCCTCGGCCACCGCGCGGCCCACCTCCGCCTCCGCGTCGGCGTCGATCAGGGCCAGGGCCGAGCCGCCGAAGCCGCCGCCGGTCATCCGGGAGCCGTAGGCACCCGCCGCGCCGGCCGTGGCCACGGCCAGGTCCAGTTCCGGACAGGACACCTCGTAGTCGTCGCGCAGGGAGGCGTGCCCCTCGGTCAGCAGCGGGCCGGTCTCGCGCAGCCGCCCGGCGCGCAGCAGTTCCTCCGTCCGCGCCACCCGTTCGTTCTCGGTGACCACGTGCCGGACCCGCTTGCGTGCCTCGGGGTCGGCGAGGAGGGCCAGGGCCTCCTCCAACCCCTCGTACGGGAGGTCGCGCAGGGCCGGCACCCCGAGGGCGGCTGCCGCCCGGTGGCAGGAGGCGCGCCGCCGCGCGTAGGCCCCGTCGGCCAGGGCGTGCTTGACCCGGGTGTCGATGACGAGGAGGCGCAGGCCCGCCGCCGCGCAGTCGAAGGGGATGTGGCGCTGTTCGAGGCTGCGGGTGTCGAGGTGCAGGGCGTGGCCGTCGGAGGCGCAGGCCGAGGCCATCTGGTCCATGGCCCCGCATGGGACCCCGACGTACGCGTTCTCCGCGCGCCGGGCGAGCGCGGCCAGCTCGGGGCGCGTGAGCGCGAGCCCGTACAGGTCGGCGAGGGCCAGTGCGGTGGCCACCTCCAGGGCCGCCGAGGAGGAGAGTCCGGCGCCGGTCGGGACCTCGGAGCGGATGTGGACGTCGGCGCCGCCGCCGACCGGGAGGCCGGCCTCCAGGAGGGCCCAGACCACGCCCGCGGGGTAGCAGGCCCAGCTCGCGGCCCCCCGCGGAGGGTCCGCCGGGTCGAGTGCGGCGACGTCGAGGGAGACCACGCCCGAGGAGGCGTCGGCCGAGTGGAGCCGGAGCGTGCCGTCCGTGCGCCGGGCGGCCGCCACCTCGGTGCGCTGCGGCAGGGCGAAGGGGAGGGCGAAGCCGTCGTTGTAGTCGGTGTGCTCGCCGATCAGGTTGACCCGGCCCGGGGCTGCCCAGACCCCTTCGGGCGCATGGCCGTACAGCTCCCGGAAGGTGCGTGCCGCGGTGCTCACCGGCTCGCCACCTCCCGCAGCCGTGCGGCCGCGTCCTCGGGACGGACGTCGTTCATGTACGCCTCCATGCCGGATTCGGTCCCCGCGAGGTACTTCAGCTTGTCCGCGGTGCGCCGGACGGTGAAGAGCTCCAGGTGGAGCGCGAAGTCGGCCCGCCCGTCGCCGGTCGGCGCCTGGTGCCAGGCGGAGATGTACGGAGTCGGCTCGGCGAGGCCGAAGAGCCGGTCGAAGCGGCGCAGCAGCTCCAGGTAGACCCGCGGGAACTCGGCGCGGGCCGCGTCGTCCAGGGCGGGCAGGTCGGGTACCCGGCGGTGCGGGTAGAGGTGGACCTCGTACGGCCAGCGGGCGGCGTACGGGACGAAGGCCGTCCAGTGGCTCCCCTCCAGCACGATCCTGGAGCCGTCCTCGCGTTCGCCGGCCAGCACCTCGTCGAAGAGGTTCCTGCCGGTGCGGGCCCGGTGCGCGGCGGTGGTGGCCAGCATCCGGGTCGTGCGCGGGGTGACGAAGGGGAAGGCGTAGATCTGGCCGTGGGGGTGGGCGAGGGTGACGCCGATCTCGGCGCCCCGGTTCTCGAAGCAGTAGACCTGCCGGACCCCGTCGTGGGCCCCCAGCTCGGCCGTCCGGTCCGTCCAGGCGGCCAGCACCAGTGCGGCGCGCTCCTCGTCGAGTTCGGCGAAGGAGGTGCGGTGGTCGGGGGTGAAGCAGATGACCTCGCAACGCCCGGTGTCCCCGGCGAGGGAGGGGAAGCGGTTTTCGAAGACGGCCACTTCGTAGTCGGCGGCCGGGACCTCGCTCGCGCGCCCGTCGGTGGAGGGGCACAGCGGGCACTGGTCGGCGGGCGGGTGGTAGGTACGGGCCTGGCGGTGCGAGGCGATGACCACCGCGTCTCCGAGCAGCGGGTCCCGTCGTACCTCGGAGCTGCCGGCGACCGCGGACGCGTCGAGGGGGCGGGTGTCGGGGACGGCGCGCGCGGCGGCGTCCCCGGTGTCGTAGTAGAGGATCTCTCGGCCGTCGGCGAGGCGGGCGCTGGTGCGCTTCACGTGAGGAGCTTCTCTCACTGGAGGGTGACGACCTCGGGGCGGCCGAGGTCGGGCTGGTCGCGCAGCGGCAGCTCGGTGCCGGGGCGCGCGAGTTCGAGGACGACGAGCTCGTTCTCGCCGGTGTGCCACAGCGGGCCGGGGGCGTAGAGGGTGCGCTGCGGGCCGCGCGGGCTGTCGTAGTGTCCGAGGAGGAAGCCGTTCAGCCAGACCAGCCCGGTGCCCCAGCCGGTGACGTCGAGGAAGGCGTCGGCCGGGGCGTCGGCCGTGTGGGTGAAGCGGTGGAAGACCGGCCGGCCCTCGGCGGCCGCGCCTGCCGGGCCTCGCGGACCTGTCCGGGCAGCCGAGCCCCTTCCGCCTGCCGGGACTGCCCCGCCTGCCGGGCCCGTTCCGCCTGCCGGCCCCGTTCCGTCTGCCGCGCCCCCGGCCGCTTGCGCGGACCAGTCGAGCCCGGTCAGGTCGGTGAGCGGCAGCGGCCGGATCTCCCACTCGAACAGCTGCTGGTGGCCGTGGCGGACCCCGCGCCAGATCCCCTTGCGGTCGTCGAGCAGCGGCCCGTAGTTGACCCGGCCCTGGGCCCGCACGAGAACGTCGAGGACCACGCCCCCCTCTGCGACCGCGAGGTCGAGTCCCTCGTCGGGTGCGTTGCGGTCGAGGACGCCGAGGAGGGCGCCGTCGGCGAAGACGTACGCGCGGTCGCCGAGGCCGTCGATCCTGACCGGCATGGCGGGGCGCGGTCCGGTGACGGCCGTGCGGTAGTGGATCATGCCGTGGCTCTGGCCGAGCCGCTCCATGGGCTCGGGGGCGGGGCGCAGCACCGGGGGGCCCGCGAGGCGGTCGAGGGCCGCGAGGAGGTCCGCGGTGCCGGCGGGCACGGCGAGGGCGGGGGCCATCCGGGGCAGTGGCTCGGGCAGCGGCTCGTCGGGCAGCGGCAGGTACCTGCCGATGACCTCGCGGAACGCGTGGAACTTGGGTGTCAGTTCACCGGCCTCGCCGATGGGCGCGTCGTAGTCGTAGCTGGTGACGGTGGGTTCGTAGCCAGCCTCTCCCGGGCGGGACCCGGTGTGGTTGGCGCCGGCCCAGAAGCCGAAGTTCGTGCCGCCGTGGGCCATGTAGAGGTTGACGGAGGCGCCGGTGGCGAGGAGTTCGTCGAGGGAGGCGGCGGCGTCGTCCACGGCGCGGACGTGGTGGCCCTCGCCCCAGTGGTCGAACCAGCCGATCCAGAACTCCATCGCGGCGAGCGGACCGGTGGGCTGGTAGCGCCGCAGCGCGTCGAGGCGCTCGGCGGGCCGGGCGCCGAAGGTGGCGGTGGCGAGGCGGCCGGGAACCATGCCGCCCTGGAGCATGGCGTCCTCGGGGCCGTCCGCGGTGAACAGCAGGCAGTCCACCCCCCGTTCGACGAGGGCCTGCTCCACGTGGGCGCGGTAGCGGGTGTCGTCGCCGTAGGAGCCGTACTCGTTCTCGATCTGTACGGCGACCACCGGGCCGCCGCGGCTCGCGAGCAGGGGCAGCAGCTCGGCGACGACCTGGTCGAACCAGCCGTCCACCTCGGCCTCGAACCGCGGGTCCGAGCACCGCAGGTGGAGGCCGTCGACGGCGAGGAGCCGGGCCGGCAGGCCGCCGAAGTCCCACTCCGCACAGATGTACGGGCCGGGGCGCACGACGGCGTCGAGCCCGAGGCCCTGCGCCAGGCGCAGGAAGCGTGCGAGATCGCGCGGGCCGGTGAAGTCGGCCTTCCCCGGGCCGGTCTCGTGGAAGTTCCAGGGGACGTAGGTGTCGACGGTGTTCACACCGAGGGCGCGCAACCGCCGGAGTCTGTCCTCCCACAGATCGGGATGGACCCGGAAGTAGTGCAGGGCGCCCGAGACGATGCGGTGGGGGCGGCCCGCGCGCCGGAATCCGTCCTGGTCGTGCGTGAGCATGCGCTGACTCCCGGGAGAGGTCGAGATGCCGTGTGGTGCGGATGCCACCGAATATATGAACGCACCGACCGCACCGTCAATGACCAGTTGATCGGAATCGATCGAATCGATCGGATGCATTCCCTATGATGTCGTCCACCACCGGAGGGGGCGTCCACAGGCGCACATCCGCCGGCACACGACAGATACATGACAGCATGCCGACCGCCGCCGGCCGCAGACCGGTGCGCGCCGACCGCAGGGGGCCACTTTGAGACCGCACGTAGACCAACGCCAGGCCCAAGTGCTCGCACTCGTCCGGGCCCGGGGCAGCGTCCGCGTGGCGGACTTGGCCCGCGAGCTCGGCATCTCCCCCGTCACCCTGCGGCGGGACATCGAGGCGATGGCGGCCCGGGGTGAGATCCGGCGCATGCACGGGGTGATCAGCCGGGTGGAGGCCGGAAGGGCACAGGCCGTCCTCCCGGCGGGTGCGGCGGGCCCCTCCGCGGCCGGCGGACCCGCGGGCAGCGCCGCGGGACTCGTGGTCGGCATGGTGGTGCCCACGACCGAGTACTACTACGCCGACGTCGTACGGGGCGCCCGCGAAGCGGTCGAGGCGCGCGGTGCGCGGCTCACGGTGGGGCTGACCCGCTACCTGCCGGGCGAGGACCGCACGCAGGCGGACCGGCTGGTGTCCACGGGAGCGCACGGACTGCTGTTGACACCCAACTGGGAGGCCGGGGCGCCGGCGGCCGGAGAGGGCGCGTGGACGGCGGAGTTCCCGGTCCCCACCGTCCTGGTGGAACGCTGGGCGCCGCCCGGACATCCGGCGGCGGCCCTGGACCGCGTGGCCTCCGACCACGCGCACGGGGCGGCGCGGGCGGTACAGCACCTGGTCGGGCTCGGCCACCGGCGGATCGCGCTGGCCAGCCGCGAGACACCGACGACGGCGCGGCTGCGGGCGGGGTACGAGGCCGCGGTCGCGGCGCTCGGCCTGCAGCCCGCACCGCCGTGGCCACCGGCCGGGCCGGGCGTGACGCCGGAAGCGGAGCTGTTCGCCAGGACGCTGGACTACCTGTGCGACGCCGTGACGACGGGCGGGGTGACCGCCGCACTGATCCACAGCGACACGGACGCCATCATGCTGATCCCGCGGCTCACCGCGCGAGGGGTGCGGGTGCCGGAGGACCTGGCCGTCATCACGTACGACGACGAGGTCGCCGGGATGGCCGACGTACCGCTGTCGGCGGTGGCCCCGGCCAAGCACGAGGTCGGTACGCGGGCGGCGGGCCTGCTGCTGGACCGGCTCGCGGCCGCGGACCCGCAGGACGGCACGCGCCAGCACCTGGAACTGCTCCCCCGGCTGACGATCCGGACCTGACTCCGGAGCCGGTCGACGGTCGACGGTCGGGGCCAACCGGTCCGAAACGGGTCGCCGTCCGCGACGCGCACACCGACGCGGTCCTCGCCCGGGACTCGGCTGGCCTGGAACGGCCTTGCCCGACAGGGAAGACCCGCCCGTCGGCACGCCGGCACCCCGGCACCCCGGCACCCCGGCACCCCGGCACGCGGACTCCCCCGCGGAGGGCGGCGAGAGCGGCGAGTACCGCGCGGCTCCAGGGGAGCGCCGCTCACTGCGGGGGCAGTGCGCCTCGTACCGCCGTGTAGACCGACCGGGCCAGGCGGGCACCCCACAGCGAGCGCGGGCCCGCGAAGGCGTGGACCTCGTCCGGCGGGCGGGGCGTGCGCGCCGCGACGCACACCGCGTCGGTGGGCGTGCCCGAGCAGTCGTAGCCCGCGTCGAGCAGCGCCTGAACCTTGGCTTCGGTCGCGGTCGCGACCGCGTTGACCAGCGCCGCGTCCGAGAGCGGCACGGGCAGCACCGCGATGATGTTGATGGTGCCCGCCGCCTGGGGGCCGGGCGTGCCGCGGGCCGGGGAGGCGGCCCAGCCGCGGATACTGACCCCCGCGGTCGCGAGGGCCTCGGTGCCGCCGTCCTCGGCACGGCCGTACGCCCGAACGTCCGCGGCCGTCATCAGCCCGACTCCCGCTCCTCGCGCGCCCGCCTCACCGGCCAGCCGCGCCAGGTGCCGGCCGGGGTCGGTACGGCGGTACCCGTGGGCGACCTGGGCGTTCAGCACCCACGCCCGTTCCCCGATCCCCCCGCCGAGCACCGCGCTGCTGATCATCCGCCAGCCCGGCCCGGCGGACCACATCAGCGCGTGCAGCCGCTCCCCCTCCTCGTCGCGGCTCAACTGCCCTACGGACAGGAGGCCGGTGGCTCGAGGCGGCGGGAGGACGGCGGTCACCGGACGGAGCTCCTTGCGTGGGAAGACCGCCCGATGGTACGCGCAGCGGGGCCCGCCGCGACGACCGCGTCCCCCGCGGACGGTCGCCGCCCTCGTGCGCACAATTGATGCGACATCGCGCACTGTTGGTGCCATCATGGTGCACACCTGACCGACAGAAGGGCATTCCCGTGGACCAGCTCCCCTCCCACCCCGACAGCGAGCGCTACTCCGTGACCCTGTGCCCTCCCGCCGTCACGGTGGTCGCCGAGCTCACCGCCGCGAGCGGCGTCAGCAAGTCCGACGTGATCAACCGGGCGGTCCTGCTGCTCGGCTTCATCGAGCGCGAACGCGCCGAGGGAAAGGACCTGATGATCCGTGACTCCGACGGATCTCTGGAGCGCATCCACATCATCTGATCGGCGGCGTCCCGCCCCTGCGCCGCTGCGCTGCTGCGTCGCTGCGTCGCTGCACACGGCGCAGTCGGGCCGCCTCCGGCGTGTCCGTCGGCGGGCGGCGCGGGTGGCCCGGTCCCGCTGTCTACCGTGACCCCATGAACGCACACTCAGCGCTGCCGTCGGCCGGCTACGGGATTCGGTGCGCGCGGCCGGCCGAATCGCGTGCGGTCGCCGGGCTCCTCGCCCGCGCCTTCGCGGACGACCCGGTGATGACGTGGATGATCCCCGGCCCGTCCGGCCGGGAGCGCCGGACCGCCCGCTTCTTCACGCTGCTCCAGCGTCAGCAGCGGCCGCGGGCCGGCGGTGTCCGGGTGGCCGCGACCGGCGGGGGACGGCTGCTGGCAGCCGCGCTGTGGTCGGGTCCGGGCCGCTGGGAGACCTCCGGGACGCAGGACCTGGCGGCGCTGCCGCACTACGTGCGCATCTTCGGCGTGCGGGGGTTGCAGCGGGCCGCGGAGGTCCAGAACACCCTGCACGAAGCCCACCCGGGCGCGCCGCACTGGTACCTGCCCACCCTGGGCACCGAACCGGCGGCCCAGGGGGCGGGGGTCGGTTCGGCCCTGGTACGCGAGCAGCTGGCCCACTGCGACCGGCTCGGGCAGCGGGCGTACCTGGAGTCCAGCAAGGCGACGAACGTCCCCTTCTACGAGCGGCTCGGCTTCCGCGTCACACGCGAGATCCGGCTGCCGGACGGCGGACCGACGCTCTGGGCCATGTGGCGCGAGCCGGACCCGGCTGCCGGCTCGCCCGACGCCGGGTCGGACGCTGCTTCCAGACCCCGGTGAACGCCGGTGACCCACTCCGAGTGGTCGATGAGGGGGTTCTGGTTCTCCTGGGTGCCGAAGACCCTGTCGTTGCGCGTCTTCTCGACTGACGACCGAACGGGGCCGCACGCACCCGACATGCGGGCTCGCTGACGGTCGTTCAAGCCACGGAGCATGTCACGACCCGGCCATGCGCCCCGTGAACCTCCCGCACCCATCCCGCCCACCCCGTGCCGCCCCGTGAAGGAACGGGGGCGGTGCGGCCGGGCGGGCACGTTTACTCCGTCGGGAAAGGGCAGACGCGTGTCCGTAAGCGTTTCTCTACCGCTTGGAGTGATGACCGTGTCGGGTGAAGAGAAGAGCCAGGCCAAGGGCGAGCAGGTCAAGGGCAAGGCCAAGGAAGCCGCCGGCCGCCTCGTCGGGAACGAGCGCCTCACCGCCGAAGGCCGCGCCGACCAGGCCAAGGGCGACGCCCGCGAGGCCAAGGAAAAGGTCAAGGACGTCTTCAAGGACTGACTGCGCGAGCGCGAGTGGGGCGGACCCGGAATCGGGTCCGCCCCCACTCTGCGTGGTCCCGGTGCGGACCCCGAGGACCCCGCCCGCATCCGCCGACGCCGCCGTGAGGGGTGACAGGATGACGGAGGGCGGGCCCAGGACCTGCACGGCTCGGCCCCGGCACCCGGTGCTGGGTGCCGGGGCCGGAGCCGTGTGCGCGGGTCAGGCGCGGCGGCCGCCGAAGGGATCGCCGGTGGCGTAGTAGGCGCCCAGTTCCTCGCGGTAGGCGGCGTCACCCAGGTGCTTGTCGCGGTGGAATTCGGGGGCGTTCTTGATCTGTTCCTTGGTGCCGTGGACATGGACCGTGCGGTCCTCGTCGTCCACCCTGATGACCGTGCTCGCGGGCAGCAGGACCTCCTTGCCGAAGATCCACACACCGGTGTCCACCACCAGGTAGGCGTCACCGACCTCGTCGGAGTGCTTGTCGACCTTGCCGATGCCGCCGTCGGTCGCCTCGACCTTGTAACCGGTCAGATCGGTGCCGGTCAGGTGGCCCGAGGTCGGCTGGTAACTCCACACATGCTCAGTCACTCGAAAACAACTCCTCCGGTACATCGGGGGCCGCGGGACAGCCGCCGCCCCTCCTTTCTCCGTACGTCGTGCGGGGCGGACCGTGCGTCCCGCCCCGACTCCCCGTGCCCGGGAACTGCTCCGGCACGCGCCGCGGACGCGTTTCCCACCCGGTTGGCCGCAGTGTGTGGCCCTCCGGCGGCGCCGCCGGGGGCGGGGGGCGGCGCGGAGCGTGCGACCGCGGGGCGGAGGGCACCCCGACCGCGGGCCCTCTGCGGTGGCCACCGCACGGATCGTGGTCCGGCGCCCCCCGCCGAAGCGCCGACCGGCAAGATCCTTATCCGAACTGGCGTGTGGCGGCATGACCCGCAGGTCCGTGGGCAGGCGATGACGGTATGAAGCCGTCCCCAGCAGCCGACGACACCCGCGGACCCGCCCGCCGAGGGGACCGCGGCCATCCGAGTGCCCCCGCTCCGACCACTGCGTCCGGTGCCCGCGACAGGGTCAGCGCCCTGTTGCAGTGCGCAGGCGTCAGCCTCGACACGGTCACCGCGGCGGACGCACTTCTGGTGACCTCGGAACTCGTCACCAACGCGATCCGCCACGGCGGTGGTGTCACCGCCTTCCACGCCGACATCGCGGACGACGCCCTGTACCTCTCCGTCAGTGACGGACACCCCCGTTTCCCCTATCCCCGTACGGCCGTCCCCGGCCATCCGGGCGGCTACGGCTGGCCGCTCATCCAGCGGCTCACCGAGCGCGTCGACGTCAGCAGCCATTCCGGCGGCAAGACCGTCGCCGTCGTCCTGCGCCTGCTCTGACCGGACGTGTGTGGCCGGAACCGCGGGTGGACCCCGCGGGCGGAGCGGTCACCCGGCCGGTACCTGTCGGTCGGCGACTGGCGTGAACTCCACGAGCAGGGACTTCGGGCCGCGGGTGAAGACACCCTGCTCGGCCGGGTCGTACCCGTCGGCCGGCCGGATGTCCGCCATCGCGTCGAGGAGCTGGTTGGTGGCGATCTCCACCTCGGCCTTGGCCAGAAGCGCGCCCACACAGAAGTGCCGTCCGAGCGCGAACGCCAGGTGGTCCGCGGCGGCTGAGAAGGCCGTCGTGGCCGTCAGGTCGTTGCGGAAGATGTCGAAGCGGTCCGGGTCCTCGTACCGTGCCGGGTCGCGATTGGCCGCTCCGATCAGGCAGGTGACGGTGGCGCCGGCGGGGATGGTGCCCCCGCTCATCGGCACGTCGGCCGCTGCCTGCCGCATGATCATGTGCACGGGTGGGCTGTAGCGCAGCGTCTCGGCGAAGGCCCGGTCGACGAGTCCGCGGTCCTGCCGGACGAACGCGAGTTGTCCGGGATGGGCCAGGAGGTTCGCGAAGAGGCCGGCGATGGCCTTGTCGGTGGTCTCGGCGCCCGCGGTGAGCAGCAGGCTGCAGAACGCCTTGATGTCTTCGTCGCTCATGCTCACCCCGTCGACCTCGGCGGTGCAGAGTGCAGACAGCAGGTCGTCACCGAGGTGGTCCCGCCGACTCCTGATGACCGGCAGCATGTACGCGGCGAATTCCGCCCGGGCCCGCTCGCCGGCTGCCGCGCACTCGGGATCGCCGGACAGGTTGGCGATGAATGCCACGAAGGCGCGGTACCAAGCGCTGATGTGCTCCTGGCCGGACCGGTCCAGTCCGAACATGTCGCTGATGACCGTGATGGGGAAGTGGGAGGCGAAGTCGCCCACCAGGTCGACGGAACCGCTGTGGCGGAACGCGTCGATCAGCTCGCGGGCATTGCGCTCGATGACCGGGACGACCTTCTCCCTCAGTTCGTTGCCGCGGAAGGCCGGCGCCACCAGGGCACGTCGGGTGGCGTGCTCGCGACCGCTCATCTGGAGGAGGGTCTTGCCGTGTACGGGTTCCGCCTGCCAGGCGTAGTTGTCCGTGGTGAGGCGCGACTCCTTGTCCTTGAATGCCCGCGCAACGTCCTCGTAGCGGGAGATGAGGTAGCTCTGGGTGGGCTCGTGCCAGGCGAGCGGGGCGTCCTCGCGCAGGGCGCGGTAGGTGGGGTACGGGTTCTCGGCGAACTCCTGCGAAAGGATGTCCGGTACGTGCTGCGCGGCGGTCATGGCGTTCCCCCATCAGCGTGATGTCGGCGCACCGACACCGTCGGCGCCGTTGCACCCAACCGTGTCGCCCTCCCGCCGACTCCCCCGGTACGCCGCCGAAACACCCGGCCGACTCGCCTGGAAAGTCCGCGCGTTGCGTTCCGGTCGGGGTTGTCCGTTGGGATGGACCTCTTCCAGGAAACCGCACAGGGTGCGCCGTCGCCAGAGCTGCGACGACCGCTCCTGAGTTCCCCTCGGGGTGTGCCCCTCGGCGTGTGCTGCGCGGTAGGAGTCGGTACGCCCGGACGGCGCTGCCGCCGGCCGTGCCACGGGCGGCAACCGTTCTCGCGGCCGGTCCTCTTGGGCGGGCTTGCGGTGGGATCGGTTCACCCGGCGAAACGGAGCCACTGGCTGTACCGTCTGCCGGTGATCCGTCACCGCACACCCGGCGGACCGCGGCACCCCGAGCGGGGCCCCGCCGACTCGCGCCCGGTACGATCAGGGCCCCGGAGCCCCGGAACCCCCTTACCCGGCTCGACGACCCGGGCCGGGCCCGCCGCCGACCGCTCCAGGTGTTCCAAGTACTCCCGGCCGCGCGTAAGTCGTCCGGCCAACTCGGCCGCATCCGGGTACCAGCGCTTCTCGTACTCCCAGCAGAGCCAGTCGTCCGGCCGCGCCGCGGCCACCGCTTCCGCAAGGGGCAGCACCCCGGTTCCGAGCCCGAGCGGGGTGAGGTCCTGTGCGGAGACCACATCCTTCACCTGCGTGTAGCCGAGGTGTGCGCCGAGGACCCGGCGTGACTCATCCGGCGTCTCGCCTCCCAACCAGGTGTGCAGTACGTCCCACAACGCGCCGACGCCGGGATGCGCGACGCGGTCCAGGACCCGGGCGACGGCGGTCCCGGTCCGGTGGGAGTCGTGCGTTTCCAGCAGGATCCGCACTCCGCACCGCTCGGCCAGCGGCGCGGCGGCCGTCAGCCGGCGCACCGCGTGGTCGTCGGCTTTCGCCTCGGGAAGCTCGGCGCCGCCCGGGAAGACCCGCACGTACGGGGCGTGGAGGTCGGTGGCGAGCCGGATCAGCCCGCGCAGCCGCTCCAGGACGGGCCCGTCGTCGCCGGCGGCAGCCACCTGCGCGTATCCGGCGACGCCCACTACGGTGACGCCCGCGCGGTCGAGCAGCCGTACCCCCGCGGCGCGCTCGGCGCCGGGGCTGTCGGGGTGCAGGGGTTCCTCGGGGTGGGCGCGCAGTTCGAGCCCGTCGAACCCGTGGGCGGCTGCCAGGGCTGCACTCCGGTCGAGAGGCGTCCCGGGCACTCCGAGGGTGGAGAAGGCGTACTTCACGGCCCGCTCCCCCCGGTCGGCGGCGGGGCGGTGGAGCCGCGCACCATGAGCTCGGTCGGCAGGGTGGTGATGCCGCCCGGGGGCGGCGGTCTGCGGCCGGTGACCAGCTGGGCGGCGAGCACCCCCGCCTCGCGCAGCGGTACCCGTACGGTGGTGAGGGCCGGCGCGGTGTCCGCGGAGAACGGCAGGTCGTCGAACCCGACGACGGACACGTCCTCGGGGATGCGTATCCCCGCTTCGCGCAGGGCGGCGGCGACGCCGATCGCGACGGTGTCGTTGGCCGCGGCGACAGCGGTGAAGTGCTTACCGCTGCGGAGGAGTTCACGCACGGCGTCGTAGCCGGCGGCACGCTCGAAGCCGGCGGGCACCGTGAGGGCGGCGCAGGCGGCGGCGGTTCCGGGTCCCTCCCGCTGGAGGGCGGCGCGGTGTCCGTCGAGTCGCTCCCGGGTGGTGCTCAGCCCCGGGGGCCCGGCGACGTAGGCGATGCGGCGGTGCCCCAGGGCGAGGAGGTGCTCGGCGAGCCGGAAGGCGCCGCCGTGGTCGTCGAACATCACGGTGGCCACGGGCAGTCCGGGCGACAGGGGCAGAGGGGGGCGCCCGCACAGGACGACGGGGGTGCCGCCCGCGGCCATGCGGGAGATGCGGGCGGCCAGCGCGGTGGCGTGCCCGGGGTCCTCGGCGGCGCCGCCGGTGAGGACGATCCCGCCGGCTCGCTGGCCCTCCAGGAGGGTGAGGTAGGCCAGCTCGGCCTCGGGTGCGCCCTGCGTGTTGCAGACGACGGCGAGCCGGCGGGCGTCAGACCGGCCAGTGGGGGCGAGGGCGCTCTGCAGGGAGCCCGCGAGGATCCCGAAGAAGCTGTCCGCGACATCGTGGACGAGGACGCCTACGAGGTCGGAGGTGGCGGCCGCGAGCGCGCGGGCGGGGCCGTTGGCGATGTAACCGAGCTCCTCCACGGCCTGCTCCACGCGGGTCCGGGTCCCTCCGGCCACCGGGTATCCACCGTTCAGTACGCGCGAGACCGTGGCGGGCGACACGCCCGCGTGCGCCGCGACCTCGGCCATGGTCACCGCCATGATGCACCCCTCCTCTTCCCGTTCCGGGTCATCGGCTCATCCGGTGCGTGGACCTCCATAGTCCCCGATTCAGCAAGCGCTTTCCATCACTCGTTCGTGTCTTGTGCATACGAGATCCTCGGTCCTAGCCTGATGTGAGTGAAAGCGCTATCTATCGAGCTCTCACCGGACCGCATCACAGGGGGGACATCGTGGAACGCAGGACGATCAAGCTCACGGGCTGCGGCTGGGGATCGAGCCGCAGCATCCGATGTTCGCCTCGGACCGGTGTGTGGTCTCCACCCTCGGTCAGGCGCTGGACCTCGCCGAGCAGTTCCCCGCCGAGCAGGTGGGGGTGGTGGCCGACTCGTACCACCTGTGGTGGGACGAGCGGCTGCCCGCCGAGTTGTTCGGGGCCGGCCGGGGCGGGCGCATCGTGTCCGTTCAGGTGGCTGACTGGGTGACACCGCTCCCCGAAGGCGTGCTGCTCAGGCGCGGACAACTGGGCGACGGCTCCATCGATCTCCGCGGATTCCGGGAGCTGGTCGACGCCGCGGGATACCGGGGCCGCGTGGAGGAGGGGCGGCCGGACGGTTGGACGGCGTGGGGCGGCGCAGCAGCGAACATTGCATGTGTTTCGGATTCGGTCATGCAGGCGATTCCGTCTGGCAGGTACGTGTGATGCGTACCATCGCGTCACACACATCCATCACGAGAACAGACGAGGAACACATGACGACAGCACCCAACGCCACTCACGTGACCGACGGCTACGCCCAGCAGATCGCCGGCGACCTCTCCGCCAACCGGACGGCGCAGGAGCGGGCACGCACCGAACTGCAGCGGCTGCAAGAGGAACTGGGTCAGCTGGAGGACGGCGAGAAGGTCCTCCTGAAGATGCAGGACGCACTGGGCATCCCGGCGAAGCCCGCTTCCCCGCAGGCCGCGAAGCGCGGCACGAAGCGGGCAGCAGTACCCTCCGCGCGCAGCGCAGTGCGCGGAGAGAAGACGGCCGCGGCCCCGTCCGCCCCGACCGCGAAGTCCGCCCGCGCGGGCAAGACCGCAGGCAAGACCGCGGCCAAGAGCCCGGCGAAGGCCCCGGTCAAGGCCGAAGGGAAGAAGGAGACCGGGGGCCCGTCCTGGCTCGAGCTCGTCACCGCCGCCATCGTCGGTCAGGCAGAGCCCAAGTCGGCCGCCGAGGTGGCCGAAACCGTCAGCGCCGCCCATCCCGACCGCAAGGTCCAGGCGACCATCATCCGCAACACCCTGGAGCAGGGCGTCGCCCGCGGAATCCTGGAGCGCTCGAAGCAGGGACGCTCCGTCTACTACACCCCGGTCGGCTCCGCGCCGGAGGCGCCGGCTGCCGAAGAACCCGAGCCGACGCTGCCGTAGCACTGCGCCGCTCACCGCCCGGTGTGTCGATCGGATGCGTTTTCCGATCGCACGAGCGCCCGGCCGGAGCACCCCGGCCGGGCGCTCGCGGGACCGCGGGTCATCGATGGTGCGTACGCCGGTGCGAGGACCGGCGCGCGGACCGGTGGGAGAGGGCCTGCCGATCAGGCGCGATGGAACAGGTCCCCGTCCCCTGAGCGGTGCCGGCCGCCTCGGGGAAGACCCTCCTGCCGGGGGACTTCGCGGCCCTCCTGGAGCCACTGCCGCTCGATGGCGTCGTAGATGGGCGACTCGGATGCCAGCCAGTAGGCCGCCGCCAGCTCAGCAAAACCGGTGTGCGGCGCCGTAACGGTTCTCTGGTTCATACCCGGACCAACGACCTCGACCTGACTCCGTGTCGGCCCGTGATCATTCCGTCATCTCCGGGGCGGCCGCCCAGCATGCCCGCCGGCCGGCAGGGGTTCAGGAACCGAAGAGGCGCAGGACGTGGGCGGCGTGGGGCAGGTCTTCCGGGCCGGCGGCCGCGCCCGACAGGGGCAGCAGCTGCCCGTTGGCACAATCACCCGACTGCTGGTGGTCGACCTCCCAGTCGCGGACCCCGGCGGCCGTCGCGGAGCTGGCGGCGTACAGGGGCTGATGGCACGCCCGGCACCAGTAGAACGACCGCGCGCTCATGCGGAGCCCTGCGGAGCGTCGGGGCGGCTAGCGGTCCGGGCGCGTCGCGCGGTCCGCACTCCGGAGCCGGACGGAGGAACACGGAATTTGGGGTTCATGCCAGCTGAAACGATCCGGCACGGCACACGTCACCCTGGCTCACACGGAAGATCGCGGGCCTGACCCGAACCGAGGATGTCCGACGCCATGACCCCGGCGCGTTCGGTGGGAGTGCGGTCGAACCATTCGACGAGCTGGTGGACGGTGCCGACCCTGGCGACCCGCTCGTGCAGCGCCTTCCGGTCGTGCCCGCTCAGGAACGGGCCGCGTCCGGCCAGGCCCCACATCCGCAAGCGCACGCCGGTACGGCGCGGGTGGATTCGAAGTACGTCACCGGGTTGAAGCAGAGCCTGGGCATGCCGACCAGCGGGCCATCCGTACCCCGCCCTCCGCCTCCCCCGCCCACGCCGCGGCACGGCGGTATCGGCGATCCGCACGCAAGTGTCTTGACGTCAAGATTCATCTCGGGCAGGCTGTCGGCAAGTATCTCGACATCGAGATACTTCCATGGGGCTCGGAGGCGTGAGATGGGGCGGCGCGGTGCGGGGAGCCGGGAGGATCGGCGGGGTGGGGCCGGGCTGGTGGCCCGGTTGCGGCGGCCACCCGGCGGCCGGGACGCCCGGATCATGCTGCTCGCCCAGTCGGTGGACCGGGCGGGCACCGGCATGTGGGCCGCGTCCTCGGTCCTGTTCTTCACCTTCGTGGTCGGCCTGGACGCAGGGCAACTGGGCCTGTTGCTGGGCGCCGCCGCGGTGGCGGGCATCGCCGGCTCGCCGCTGGCGGGGCAGTTGGCCGGCCGGTTCCCGGTGCGGTCCCTGCTGATCGGGTGCCACCTCCTGCGGCTCGGGACCGTATGCACCCTGCTCTTCGTCACCCGCTTCGAGGTCCTGCTGGCCGTCGTGGCCTTGACCTACCTGGGCGACCGCGCGGCCAAGACCCTGGAGATGCTCTTCGCCACGCAGGCAGCCGGCAAGGAGCGCGCCACCTACCAGGCGCTCTCGCGCAGCGCGGCGAACGCGGGTTACGCGCTCGGCGCCGGCATCGCGGCCGTCGGGCTCCTCATCGGCACCCGCAGCGCCTACGACGCCCTGATCCTGGCCAACGCACTGTCCTTCCTCGTGGCCGCCGCCCTGGTCCGGCGCACCCGGGAGCCGCGCGGCCACGGACACGTGGCCGCGCGGTCCGACGGACCGGTGACGCCGGCGGCCGCGCGGCCCGCCGCTGCGCGCCCGTGGCGGGACCGGGGATACCTCCGGTTCGTCCTGCTGGACATCCCGATGAACCTGGACGACTCGATCCTGGGTGTCGGACTGCCCCTGTGGCTGGTGGGGCACACCGACGCGCCACACGCACTGGTCCCGGCCTTCCTCGTCGTCAACACCGTGCTCGTCGTCCTCCTCCAGTTGCACGTGTCGGCCAGGGTCGAAGGGCCTCGGCAGGCCGCGAGCGCGATCGCCCTGTACGGGGTCACGACACTCGCGTGCTGCGTGCTCCTGGCCCTCGCCCCCGGGGGCGGCGCCTGGGCCGCCTCCATCGCCCTGCTGGCCGCGGCGGCGCTGGCCACCGCGGCGGAGCTGATGCGTTCGGTGAGTTCCTGGGAGCTGGCGGTTTCGCTCGCGCCCCGGGAAGCGCGGGCGTCCTACCTCGGGGTGGCGGGCATGGCCCAGTCCGTACAGAAGTCCGTCGGCCCGCTGCTCCTCACCGGCGTGGTAATGGCGGCCGGGCCGACGGGCTGGCTGGCACTGGGTGCGGCGGTGGCGGGACTGTCCGTCGCTCAACGGCGGTCCAGCCTGCGGCGGTTGGACGCCATGGCCGCGATGTCCGGCTCCGGCACCCCGTCGACGGCGGTGTCCGCTCCTGCCTCTCGGGACCGGCCGGACCCGCCGCCTTGTCGGCGGCCCCATGCGTAGACCCGCTTCAGCATGCGATGTGGGTCAGTTGGGTGCGGTAGACCGTCCTCGCCTTGCCTGCACATGCGCCGCAGATGGGTGTCCCCCGTGTGCGGGCTGAAGGCCCATCCGGCGGCCGGTAGCGACCGGCTCACCACCGAACGCCTGCGGCGCGCCCAACTGCTGCACCTGGGACCGATCGACGCCGGCCGGGTCGTGCGGGCGGCTCGTGCCGGTGGGCGCGCCCGGGCCGAACACGACGACCGGCCGCGGACGGTCTCCGCCAACCGTCGGGACGGCCGCGCCGCTCCCGTGGATGGCCGCGGCGCAGAGCGCCACCATCAGCCGGCATGTCGGTGCAATGCGTACCCGATCGGCAGTCGCGGCGGCCTCCCCCAGCGGTCCAGCCGCACGCCCGCGACGAGCGGACGAGCGGTGATCGTCCGTCAAGGTCCGTTGTCAGTGCCGCCCCCTAGTGTGAAGACGTCACTCGGGGAGCCACGGAGAAGGAGTGGAAACATGTCCACCAACAAGATCCAGCACAAGGTCAACCACGTCGCGCTGGTAGTGGACTGTTCCGGGTCCATGCATCAGCACCAGAGTCAACTGGTGCGTGTGGTGGACGAGTTCGTGGCGGGGTTGAAGGCCGAGTCGGACAGCCTCGGTCACGAGACCCGGATCAGCCTCTACTCCTTCGACCACACGGTGGAGAATCTGGTCTGGGACATGGACGTGAAGCACCTGCCGTCCATGCGCGGCCTCTACAAGGTCAAGAACGGCGCCACGGCCCTGATCGAGGCCTCCCTGAAGTCCCTGGACGACCTGGGCCACATCTGGGAGGCGTACGGCGAGCACAGCTTCCTCCAGATCGTGGTGACGGACGGCGAGGAGAACGCCTCCGGCGGCGACCGGCGGCACGACGGGGACATGGCCGTCCTGGGCCCCTGGCTCGACAAGATCGCGGCGAAGATGGGATCGCTCCCCGGCCACTGGACTTCGGCGATCCTCGTGCCGAACTCCCTGGCGAAGCGCACCGCGCAGAACTACGGCTTCCCGGCCGGGAACATCGCCGTCTGGGACGCGGATTCCAAGGAGGGGGTCGAGGAGGCGATCGGCACCGTACGCGCCGCCGCCACCCACTTCCTCCGCGGCCGCGAACAGGGCGTGCGCGGCACGAAGAACCTGTTCGCCGTCGGCCAGGACATATCCGTCGACGACGTGCGGGCGACCCTCGAACCGGTCCCGGCGGACAAGTACCGGCTCCTGAAGGTCGACACCGAGGTCGAGATCCGCTCCTTCGTCGATTCGCATCCGGGCGTCACCTACGAGCGTGGTTCGTGCTACTACCAGCTGGGCACCCGGGTGCAGGTGCAGCCCGACAAGGAGGTCATCGTGGTCGAGAAGGACACCGACCGCGCGTACACGGGCGACGCGGCACGCAGCCTCCTGTTCGGCACGGGCATCCAGGGGACGGTATCGGTGAAGGCGGGGCGCAATCCCAAGCTGGAGGTCTACGTCCAGAGCCGCTCGGTGAACAGGAAGCTCAAGCCGAAGACGCGCCTGCTCATCATGGTCTGACCGATTCCGGGGCGCGGGCGGCAGCCCGGCCTGCGGTCGTCAGGGTGTCATCCCGTCCCGCACGCTGTCCGCCCAGCGGAAAGCGGACCCGGTGTCGGTGACCTCGAACAGGCGGCGGACCCCGGTCTGCAGCGGGCCCGCGAGAACGAGCGCCGTTCCGGTGGCCGCATGGGCCTGCTGGGCTTCGAGCAGGGCGTGGAGCGCGGAGGAGTCCGCGAAGCGCACCCCGGACAGGTCGGCCACCGTGCGCGAGGACGTGCCCGCCGCCGCGGCGGCCAGGGCGCGGGTCAGGGAGGGCGCGCTGTCGTCGTCCAGATCGCCCCGCAGGCGGATGACGGTCGTGCCGTCGGGCGTGGTCTCGCTGACCACCGTCTCTTCTCGGTCTCCGATCATCTCGACATCCTCCTACATGAGCGGGCGGGTGTGTCCCGTACGGCGCCTGCGGGAAGCGGCCGACGGGCGTCCGCTCGTGCCGCCGGCGGCCCGGGGGAGCCTCCCGGGCCTGCCAGGACCGTACCCGAGGGGCAGGCGGCTCTGCTGGGTTCCCTCGGCGGAGAGTGGCATCTCTCACTCCGTTCCCGTCGGTGGAGATGGTGTGTGCCCTTGGTGGGCATGGGGTGCAGGACGGCGGGGCGGGGGGCGCCCGGTTGCCAGGAGGGTGGCGGATGGAGGATGGTTGCCGCAAGGCAAGTATCTTCTTCGACACGATGAGGTGAGGGGTTCGCCCAGCGGGCCCTCGACGTTTGGTGAATCCCAGCCAGGAAGCAGCCCTTGCGGTGCGCGTACCGTGGAGTGAGGCCCCCTACCCCGTGCTTGTGGCCGACGACCAGGGAATCCTGCTGTCCGCCAACGCGGTTGCCGGCCTCCTCTTCCCCGACGCCCGCGCCGGGGCGCCCATGGCGGGCTCGGTCCCCGCGTGGCTGTCCGCGGCCCACACCCTCCGTCGTGCGCGGGATGCGGCGCCGGCCCCCGAGGCGGACCGGGGCGCTCTCGTCCAGGGTCCGGTCGGTGACCGCTCGTACGAAGCGCATCCGACGGTCCACGACGACGGCACGGTGGTGTGGTGGCTGGTCGACGACACCGATCACCGCCTGGCCCGTGAGGCGCTGCGGATGGAGCGGGAACGCACGGCCTTTCTGGCGCAGGCGTCGAATCTGCTGCTGTCCTCGCTGAACCTGGAACGGTGCATGGACGTCACGGCGCAGATGGCCGCCGAGCACCTTGCCGACGCCGCGCTGGTGATCGCCCCCTCGCGTGGCCGGGAGCTGCCGATCGTGTCGTGTGTCCGCGGCGGGACGCCGGTCTTGTCCCGTGTGGCTGCCCGTCCGCATGCGGTGCCGGGACTGGCCGAGGCGCTCCAGGGGTTCCCGCCGGTGCCGTCCCGCTGGATCGACCCCGCCACCGCTCCGGCGTGGCTGGTCCCCGACGGATTCGGCACGGTGGGGTCGATCGTGATCACACCGCTGCCCGGGCACGGTGTCCCCGCGGGCGCCCTGGTGCTGCTTCGCCGTGCGGGCAGCGCCGGATTCACCGAGGGCGAGGAGGTCTTCGCCCGCCTGTTCGCCGCGCGGGCGGGCGCCGCGATGTCGGCTGCGCGGCTGTACGCGGAGCAGGCATCGCTGAGCGAAACGCTGATGCGGGACCTGCTGCCGCCGTTGCTCCACCAGGTGTCCGGCGTGGAGTACGCGGGCGGTTACCGGCCCTCCCTGGACCATGAACGGATCGGCGGGGACTTCTACGACGTCCACCCCGCGGCGGTGGAGGGAGACGCGTCGCTGGTCGTCCTCGGGGATGTGTGCGGCAAGGGTCTGGAAGCCGCGGTGATGACCGGGAAGATCCGCAACACCCTGCACGCCCTGCTGCCCATGGCCGATGACCACCAGCGGATGCTGAGCCTGCTGAACACGGCGCTGCTGAGCACCCACAACGCCCGCTTCGCGACGCTGGTGCTCGCCTCCGCGGTCCGCGAGGAGAACACGGTGCGGCTGCGGCTGACGAGCGCGGGGCATCCCGCGCCGCTGATCCTGCGCGCCGACGGCCGTGTCGAAGAGGCACCGACCCACGGCACGCTGGTCGGTGCGCTGCCCGAGGTAACCGCCGAGACGGCCGAGGTGACGCTCGCGCCCGGCGAGACGTGCGTGCTCTACACGGACGGGATCACCGAGGCCCGCGGCGGCCCGCTGGGCGGCGCCCTGTTCGGTGAGGCGCGGCTCAAGCAGGCGCTGGCGGAGTGCGCCGGGATGCCGGCGGCGGCGGTGGTCGAGCAGGTGCAGATGCTCGCCTCCGAGTGGGTCGGCGCCGGCAGCCACGATGACATGGCCGTGGTGGTGATCTCCGCGCCCCGGACCAACCACCTGAGTGCGGTGGGCGGACACACGAGGGGCAGGTTCACCGCGTGATAGCCGATCCGACGGGCGCTGCGGCGCTCGAACAACACGCGGCCCGGCTCTGGGACGCGGTCCTGGCCGGCGACGAGCGGACGGCGACCGCTGTGGTCCGCCACGCCCTGGACGCCGGGGCGGCCCCGGAGGACGTCCTGCTCGACGTGATCGCCCGGGTGCAGGGGCGGGTCGGCGGGGAGTGGGCCGGCAACCGGATATCGGTCGCGCAGGAACATGCCGCCACCGCCATCAACGAGCGCGCCGCGGCCGTCGTCGCCGGCCATCCGGCAGCTGCCGGGAAGCCGTCGCGCGGGCGGGTCGTGGTGGCGTGCGTGGACGGGGAGTGGCACGGGCTGCCGGCGCGGCTCCTCGCCGAGGTCCTGAAGCTGCGGGGCTGGCGGGTGGACTACCTCGGCGCGCACGTCCCGACGCCGCACCTGGTCGCGCACCTCCACCGGACCGGGCCGGACGTCGTCGCCCTGTCGAGTTCGATGGCGACCCGGCTGCCGACCGCACATGCGACGATCACCGCCTGCCAGGCCGCCGGAACACCGGTCCTCGTGGGCGGAGCCGCCTTCGGGCCCGACGGCGAGTACGCCCGCCTGCTGGGCGCGGACGCCTGGGCGCCCGACGCCCGGGCGGCCGCCGACCTGCTGGAGCACCGGCCGCCGCCCCGCCCGCAGCCGGACCACCAGCCCATCGACGACCTGCCGCACCTGGCCGACCAGGAGTACACCCTCGTCACCCGCACCCGCCCCCAGCTCGTACGGACGGTCTTCGCCGGGCTGGAAGCGGCGTACCCGGCGATGCGCGGTTACGACGAGGCCCAGCGGGAGCGCACGGCCGAGGACCTGGCCCACATCGTGGAGTTCCTCGGCGTCGCCCTCTACACCGGCGACGCCGAGCTGTTCTCCCGCTTCCTCCTCTGGACCGCGGGCGTCCTCGAAGCACGCGGTGTCCCCGCCCTGAGCCTGCCGCCGGGGCTGCACGTCCTCGGCCGCGAGCTGAGGGACTTCCCCCGGGCCACCGACATCCTCCGCCGCGCCACCGAGCGGCTGACCTCCTCCCCGTTCGCCGTCACAGGAGCCACCGAATGACTTCCCCGTCCGGTCCGCTGCGCCTCACCCGCGCGGACGCGGACGGCGCCGTCCGCATCGCGCTCCACGGCAACTTCGACCACCAGAACGCCGATGCCCTGCTGGACGTCGTCACCAGCGTGCTGGCCGAGCCGGAGGGACGGCGTGACCTGCACCTGGACTGCGGGGGGATCGTCGCGCTCGACTCCAGCGGGCTGTCGACGCTGCTGATGGTCCGCCGGCTCACCGACGGGGCGGGCGTGGGCCTGTACCTGCACGGCCGGCCGCCACGGCTCGACCGCATGCTGAAGGTCACCGGCACCCTCGACCACCTCACCGGCCGCCGCGCCGGGACCCGGCCCGCGTCCTTTGCGGCGGAGCCGGCGCCCGGCGGCTCGGAACCCGTACCCGCCCGATCCGGCGGAGCCGACACCACCACCTGACCGGCACCGGCGGACGACCCGCTCGTGCAGAAAGAACGCAGATGCCCGTACCGGCCTTCGGGCCCCGCAGGATCGACCCCGACGCAGCACGCTCGGTCGTGGAGGATGCGGTCGCGGAGGAAACGCAGACGCCCGTCCCTGCCTCCGCGCCGCCCGGCACGTCCCCCGACACGGCGCGCTCCCTCAGCGACATCGCCGAAATCCTCGACGTCGTGTACGAGAAGGCCCGCCAGGCCTCCGCGCAATCGCCGGTCTCGACCGGACAGCTGCGCCTGATGTCCCTCGTCGGCCGCCAGCCCGGCATCCGCATGCGCGCCCTGGCCCGGCTCCTCGGCGCGGCCGGCCCCTCGGTGACCCGGCTGTGCGACCGGCTCGAAGCCGCCGGCTTCCTGCGACGCCACCCCTGCCCCGACAGCGGCCGCGAGCTCACCCTCAGACTGACGCCGGCCGGGGAGAGGCACCTCGCCCGGATTCGGGAGCAGCGCGAGCAGGCGTTCGCCCGGGCCCTCGACGCGATGACCGCCGACAGCCGGCGCGCACTCGCCACGGGGCTCGCGGCCCTGGAGCACGGCATCACGACGACCGGCGGCTTCCCCGGGCAGGAGAACCCCGCGGCCTGAGCGCCCGCTCTCGTGGATCGACTTCGTCCGCGGCGGTCACAGGAGATAGAGTGAGATCACAGTTGTCTCATGACAACTTTTAAAACGATGAACAGTGGTCTGCGACGGGGAGGCGGTTCGCAGGAGGCACATCGAGCGCGACCGCCTCGCACCGGCGGTCGCCTCGGCGGGCTGCCCGATCGTACGGCCGCTTCTCGGAGAAATGACGCTCACGATGACGATGTTCCTGGCTGTGGAGCGCGCTCTGCGCACGGCTGCGCCGCACGACCTCCTCCAAACGGTACGGTCCGCCCTCATCACGCACTACGGGGCTCTCGCGGTCGACCTGCTGATGGCCGACTACAGCCTGAGCGTCCTCCAGCAGGTCACGGCGCTGCCGCACACCGCGGAACCGCTGCCGGTGCAGGCCACGCCGGAGGGCCGGGCCTTCGGCAGCCAGGCGCCGTACGGGCAGCTCTCCGCCGAGGGCAACGCCTTGGACCTCCACCTGCCGGTGACCGTACGGGGCGACCGCCTGGGCATCCTGACGGTGCGCATGCCCCAGGACCTGTGCACGCCCGAGACCGTCGGAGAGCTCACGGACCTCGCGGAACTGCTGGGCCACGAGATCATCGTGGCGGAACGGGACACCGACCTGTATCTGCAGGCCCGGCGGGCGAGCCGGCTCACCCTGGCCGCCGAGATGCAGTGGCAGCTGCTGCCCGGCCGGGCGTGTGCCCGCCCGGAGTACGCCATCGGGGCGCAGCTGGAGCCCGCCTACGACATCCACGGCGACAACTTCGACTGGTCCACCACCTCCGAGACCCTCACCATGACCGTCACCAACGGGATGGGCGAGGGAATCCAGGCCTCCCTCCTGACCAACCTCGCGATCAACGCCCTGCGCAACGCCAGGAGGGCCGGGGTCGGCATCGCGGACCAGGCCGCGCTGGCGGACCAGGCCGTCTACGGGCAGTACCACGGGCAGGAGTACGTCTCGACGCTCCTGCTCTGCCTGGAGCTGGCCACGGGGCGCGGCCAGGTCGTGGACGCCGGTTCGCCACAGCTGTGGCGGTACCGGGACAGGGCGGTGGAGAGAGTCCATTTCGAGGCGCAGCTCCCGCTGGGGATGTTCGAGGAGTCGCCGTATGCGGCCCAGGACTTCGAGGCGCTGCCCGGGGACCGTTTGGTCTTCGTCAGCGACGGCGTGTACGGGGCCGCGGACAGGGGCGGGGTGGCGTACAGCGAGCGTGCGCTGGCCCGTGCCATCCATGCCACCAGCCTTCTGCCGGCCGCCGCGGTGCCCCGGGCGATCCTGGAGGAGCTGGCGGCCTACCGCGACGCCGCCGCGGAGGACGATGCCCTGGTGACGTGCCTCGACTGGTTCGGCCGGCCTCCGGCGGACGGCCAGGACGCCCGGTCACCTCACTAGGGTGGCGTCGGACAGGGATACTTTGGCCGTAGTGGGCAGAAGGGGTGTATCCCGTTCAGTCGAAGAGCCGTCACCGGCGGTGTGGCCCGAAGGGGTGCACCTGCTTGTTGGGAGTGACGGCCACCATGGACCGTGCGGGACCGCCCGGAGACCCTCTGGCCGCTATGGCGCGGGAGGTTGCCGTAGCCGCGGCCGTGCTCGTGGACCTCTGGGACCGGACCGCCCACAGCGCCTCTCCGCGGCTGTCGAACCTGCAGCTCCGGGCATTGACGGTCATACAGGGCAATCCGGGTATCAACCTCACCCGGTTGGCCGAGGAGGTCCGGGCGGGAGCGCCCGCCGCCAGCAGGCTCTGCGACCGGCTCGAAGCCGCCGGTCTGCTGCGACGTGAGCGGAGCACGGACAATCGGCGTGAGGTCGGGCTGGTCCTCACGGCACACGGCGGCGAAGCGGTGGACCATCTGTACGAGCGCCGCTCCCGGGCCCTGCGTGCCGTACTGAGCGGCATGTCCGCCGAGCAGCGCCGCTACCTGCTGGCAGGGCTGCGCGCCTTCACCGAGGCGATGGACGTCCCTCCCGAGCAACGCGCCGACTAGGCTGCGGGCTGCGGCCTGCCGTGCCAGTCCATGCAGACGACGACGGCGTCCTGGGGCAGGTCGGAGCTGCCGTGGTACTGGATGAGGCCGTCGACGAGCGCCCGGGCGGACTCGTGCGCCGAGGAGCGCCGCGTGGCGGCGATGGTCTCCTTGAGGGCTCGCTCGCCGAAGGAGCTGCCGTCCGACGACGTATGGCCGTGGACGCCGCTGCTGACCATCACCAGCCGATCGCCCGGGGCGACGGAGAACCGCTGCTGCCGGTAGTCGGTCTCCTCGAACATGCCCAGCGGTGTCTGGGCTTCGAACGTCACCTGCCGCACGGTGTCGCCGCGGAGCCGGAACAGCTGGGGTGATCCCGCCTCCACGGCCTGCGCCTGCCCTGTGGCCAGGTCGAAGCGCAGCAGGAGGGACGGTGCGTAGCGTTCTCCGCCGTATTCGGCGTAGATCGCCTGGTCGGCCAGGCAGGCCTGGTCCTCCAGGGACACGCCGGCCCGGCGGGCGTTGCGCAGGGCGCTGACGGCGAGGTTCGTCAGCAGCGCGGCGTCGATGCCCTGACCCTGCCCGTCGGTGACCGTGAGGGTCAGGGCGTCGTCGGTGGCACTCCAGTCGAAGTTGTCGCCGCCGATGGCGTACGCCGGTTCCAGGTGGCCGCCCAGGGTGTACTCCGGCGCGCTGAAGCCGCGGCCGGGCAGCAGCTGCCACTGCATCTCCGCGGCCAGCGTGAGCCGCTTGCGGCGGCGGGCCCGCAGATAGAGGTCCGTGTCCCGGCCGGCCACCACCAGCTCGTGGCCGAGCGCGGTGGCGAAGGCCGCCAGCTCCCCCACCGTGGGGGCGCCCTCGGCGGGTTCCGGGAGCCGCACGGAGAGCACGCCCAGCCGATCGCCCCGGACGGTGATCGGCAGGTGGACGACGACGGTGCCGGGGTCGGGCGCCACCTCCCACACGGGCGTCTGGGCGGAGAAGGCCCGGCCGGCCGGAGCCCCGTCGCGGACGGGCACCTGTGTTCCGGTGTCCGGCAGGTGCGTGACCGGTTGCAGCACCGACAGTCCGTAGTCCGCCAGCAGTACCGTGACCTCGCTCGCCTGAACGAAGGTGCACAGCAACGTGCGCGCTGCGGACAGCAGCGCCGTGGGAGGGGCGGCACGGAGCGCGCCCTCTGCGGCGCCCAGCCAGGCTTCGGAGTGGTTGCGCATGCCCTCTTCCCTCGTTGCGGCCCGGCGGGCGCGGGCGGGCGGGGAGCCCTGGCCGGCGCCGCGCAGGGCACGTCCTGTCATCATCTCTCCGCGGGGTCTCCGCGGCCAGGCCCCGCCGTCGCATCGAGCCGCCGCCGCTTCACGGCCGGGGAGGCTGGTGGACCGGTATGGGCCGGTGTGGACCGCTACGGCCGACGGGCGCGGGACCGCCGCTGGGCTCAGGCGGTGTCCGACAGGTCGTCTTCACCGGCCGGCCCGGCGCCGACGCCGATGTGGGCGGCGGCCGCGTCGCGGAAGGCCGCAAGCCCTTCGGCCAGGACCCGCCTGTGCTGGGGGGACATCCGCTGCAACACCTCGGCGGTCTTCTGCGCCTGGAGGGCGCGGGTGTCCGCCAGGACGGCGTGTCCCCGCCGGCTCAGGTTCAGCTCCAGTTCCCGCCGGTTCGCCCTGACGCGAGAACGCTGCAGCAGGCCTGCCGCCTCCAGGCGGTCACAGAGGCGGCTGACCGCCGGCGCGGTCGACCCCAGCGCCTCTCCGAGATCGCGCAGATTGATCCCGGCCCGCTGCTCGATGATGGTCAGCGCACGCAGCTGCGACGGCGGGACGGAGGCGACGGCGGCGGCATTCTGGCTGGGCCGCCACAGGACCTCGAGCAGTTCCGCGACAGCACACGCGGCCAGAGCCTCCTGCTCAGCGGCAAGGGAGTGCAAGGCTCGGGGCATCGCACCACTGTGTCACCCGAGCGCCCGTTTGTCAGGCCTGACCCCCCCCTTCCCGTATCCCGCGTGCATGAGCGACACTTTCCATACGACAACAGTTGCCTTCGGTGGACCGATCAGACGGATCCGCTGTTCTGCAGCGCGGAGCAGCGGGAGTTGCGCACATGGTCACGTCAGGACACGGGGCGGCCGGCGCCTCTCCCCCGGGGGCGACGCCTCGCGACACCCCCGGCGGGCTCGGCGAGGTCTTCGAGTGCCTGCCCGACGCCGTGACGGTGTCCGTCGCCGTTCGGGACGCGGCCGGCGCGGCGGTGGACATGCGGCTGGAGTACATGAACGCGGCCGCGTGGGCCGGGCAGCCGGACGGCGTCGCACCCCTGGGCGGCCTGTGCAGCGAGCTGTGGCCCCAGATGGTCCAGAACGGCTCCTTCGCCGCGTGCATGCGCGTACTGGACACCGGGAGGGCGGAGCAGGGGACGTTCCACTGGACCCAGGCGAGCACCTACCGGGCGGCGGACTACGAGTACCACGCCACGCGCGTGGGGGCGGATCGTCTGCTGTGGGTGCTGCGCGACCACAGCGAACGTGTCCTCAGGGCCGAGCTGCTGGCCCAGGTCACCGCCGCACTCGCCGCGGCCGGAACCCTCGTTTCGGTCATGGAGATCCTGACCGGGCAGATCATGCCCGCCACAGGGGCGACGGCCGGCGCCGCGGTCCTCGACGAGCCGTGCAGCGACCAGTACACCGTGCGGCACATCCACGACGGGACACGGGAACCGCAGCTCCCCGCCCCGTTCAGCGTCACTGCGCCCTACCCCATGGCGCACACCGCCAGAACCGG
Source organism: Streptomyces sp. NPDC058674 (assembly GCF_042716505.1). NCBI lineage: Bacteria > Bacillati > Actinomycetota > Actinomycetes > Kitasatosporales > Streptomycetaceae > Streptomyces > Streptomyces sp. NPDC058674. The sequence continues at coordinate 112,072 of NZ_JBHXSC010000003.1, read as the reverse complement.
ACGCCCCCTGTTCTTCGCCGACCCCGCCGAACGGACGAGGGCGTTTCCCGAAGCCGCCCCCTTCTTCGACGGGCGGCACCACTCGACCGCTGTCCTGCCGCTGGCGGTGGAGGCACGGCACTTCGGTGCCGTCAGCTTCCACTTCGACGTGCGCCACGACTTCACCGACTCCGAACGCGGCTTCCTCAACGCCCTGGTCGGGCAGTGCGCCCAGGCCATCGAGCGCACGCGGCTCCACCAGGAAGCCGCCGACAAGCAGGCCCAGCTCGAGGCGCTCGCCGAGGTCAGCACGGTGCTGGCCGCGTCCCTCGACCCCGGCGCCACCTTCGACAACATGGTGGCCGCCGTCGTACCGCGGATCGCCGACGGCTGCCTGATCCACGTCGTCGACCGGACCGGGCAGCCGACCCTGGCCGCCTTGGCCCACCGGGATCCCGCGCAGCAGGAGGCCCTGCGCGCCCTGCTCGACGCCTTCCCCCCGCGACTGGACGCGGAGGGCGGGGTGGGCGCGGTCATCCGTACCGGACGGCACGAACTGGTCACCGACGTCTCGCGCACCCTCGACCGGCTCGCCCGGACACCGGAGCACCGCTCCGCGCTCCACGAGCTCATGCCCGCGGCATCCTGGCTGGCCGTGCCCATGACGCAGTCCGGATCCGTCATCGGCGCCATGGTCCTGATCCAGGCGCCTCCCGCGCAGACCCTGTTCACCGAACGCGACATCCCCTTCGCGCAGGAGCTCGCGCGCCGAGCGGCGCAAGCCGTCGCCCGGGCCCGGCGCTTCACCCTGCAGAGCGAGGTCGCCCACTACCTGCAGCAGAGCCTGCTTCCGCCCGACCTGCCCGACATGCCCGGCGCGGACGTCGCCGCCTGCTACCACCCGGGAGACAGCGGAACCCTCGTCGGGGGCGATTTCTACGATGTCGCCCGCACCGGCCCGGCGAGGTGGGCCCTGGCCATCGGCGACGTCTGCGGCAAGGGACCGGAGGCCGCAGCACTCACCGGCCTGGTACGCCACACCGCGCGCGCCGCCGGACGGTGGCACACCGACCCCCGCTCCGTCCTCTTGGCCGTCAACAGCGCGATCCTCGACGACCGCCCCACCCAGCGGTTCTGCACGGCCGCCTACGCCGAGCTGGACCTGTCCGCCTCGCCCGCGCAGCTGCGCCTGGCCCTGGGCGGCCACCCGCACCCGCTCCTGCGCCGAGCCGACGGAACCATCGCCCGGCTCGGCAGGGCGGGGACCTTCCTCGGGGTCGTCGAGGACCCGGCGCTGCACACCACCGAGCACGAACTGCATCCCGGCGACCTTCTCCTGCTGTACACGGACGGCGTCACCGAACGGCGGTCAGGCGCCGACATGCTCGGCGAGGAGGGCGTACGCGATGTACTCACCCGCACCCGGCGCGCACCGGCCGCCGACACGGTCGCGGCGCTCGAGAACGCCATCGTCACCTACGGACCGACACCCCCCGGCGACGACATCGCCATCCTCGCCGTGCGCATCACCTGAATTCGCCCGACGGCCGATGCACGGCAGCGTCAGCGTGCGGAGGCGGCGCGGCGCATCCGCGCGGCGAGCAAGAGGCCCGCGCCGGCGACCAGCACGGTGCCCGCACCGCCGGCGATCAGCGCCGAGTCCCCCGCGCCGGTGGTGGCGAGGTGGGAACCGCTGACGCCCTGCGGGGTGAGGGTGGTGTTACCGGCGCTGCTCCCGCCCGAACCGGTGCCGGGACCGGTGTCCGAGCCGGCGCCGGAGCCCGAACCGCTGCCGGGCTCGTCCTGGGCCGGCTGGGCCTTGGTCCTGTCGTTCTCCTGCTGGGCCTTCCTGTCCCTGGCGCGCGCCTCGTGCTGGCCCGTTTGCAGGAACGCGGTGCGGTCGGCGGCGGTACCCTTCAGCGCGGCGCGGCCGGCCTTGACCAGTTCCGGTCCCCCACCGTCGATGATCCTGGCGATCGCGACGCCGTTGTCCTGGTCGCGCAGCTCGTGCTGGGTCAACTCCAGGAACCGGCGCAGCTCGGCCGGGGCCGGGGAACCGTTGAGGAGCCTGCTGATCGCCTCGCTCAGGATGGCGCCGTCCCAGCCCTGGTCGATGCGGGCGAGTTCGACCCGGTCGTCCGAGGCCTGGGCGAGGTACTGTCCCGCCTTCAGGAAGGCGGTCCGGTCGGCGGGAGTGCCCTTGAGGGCCTTCTTGCCCGCTTCCCTCACGCCGGGGCCGGCGGTGGCGATCAGCCTGGAGATGTCGACCTTGTTGTCGTCGTCGCGCAGTTCGTGCTGGGTGACCTCGTAGAAGTGGCGCAGCTGCGCCAGAGTGTTCCCATGGCCCCGGAGGAGCGTGTTGATGCCCTCCTTCAGGCCGGGCCCGGCACCGTTCCCGAGACGGGTGAGCAGCACCCGGTAGTCGTCGAGCCGGATGCTGTGCTGGTCGGTTTCGATGAAGGCGCGCATTGCCGCGGGGCCGTCGGCGATGGCCTTGCGTCCGGCTTCCTTCATGTACTCGCTGGCCATCGGGTCGGCGATGATCGCGAGGATGGTCTTACGGTCCTGCTCCACCCGGTCCTTGCCGGCCTGGTCCGTCGCCGCCTGGTCGGGTGCGGTCGGCGCCGTCGGAGGGGCGGAGGTGGCGGCCTCGGCGCCGGCGGCGAAGGCCGGAGACGAGAGGAGAACCGCCGGCGCCAGAGCAGCGGTGGTGACCGCTGCGGCGATACGGGACAACTTCACAGACAAAACCCCCTGGAGAATGTTCCTACCGGCCTACGACTCTCCGGATGCGCCGATGGTTGTACCGTCCATCTGAAACGGGACCGGAAGTGAGCGGTGGCCGCGCCGGAGGACACGGTGGACGGTGTCCGGCCGGGGGGTGGTGCGGGGCCGGTCAGTCGGGGAACGCGTTCGCGCTGATGTGCGGTGTTGCGGCGCTGGAGATCCGGTACCGGGCGCCGGCCTCCAGGTCGGCGGAGCGCAGTCTAACCGCCAGCGGGCCGGCCCACTCGTAGTCGCGCTCCTCGGCGTGCCGCACGAGGGCGTCGGTCAGCTGTAGCCCGATCTTGCGGACGTGCCGGGCGATCTTCCGGTAGATGTCCGGAGGCAGGTCGATCTCGTACGCGTTGGGCGCTACGACACGACTGCGGCTGCACACCACGATCTGCTCGTCACACTCGCGCTGCAACGCCTCCACCAGCTCCACCGGACCGTGTCCGCGGATCCGGGCGAGGAGCGCGTCCTGCCGGCGCTCGACCGCTTGCTCCCAGCGACTCAAGGCATTCATGGTGCGCGTCTGCCCGCGGTACGCCGTCTTACCGCCCCGCGCCCGTTCCGGTACGGGCCGCGCAGCGGGCGCGGGGCCCGTACCGGGCACGGGGCCCGTACCGTACGGGGCCGGGCGGTGGATCAGCCCCGGCGTCCCGACGCCAGCACGGCGGCGGAGGCCGACGGCCTGGACCGGGCCGCCTTACGGGCCGCCATCCGGGCGCGCAGCGCCACCCGGTGGCGCCAGAGGGACGCGACGGTGAGGGACAGCAACCCGGTGAACAGGGCCAGGAGCACCAGGGACGCCCACATCTGACGGCTCCCCGGATGCTCCCAGGCCTCCCGGGCGGCCCCGGCCGCCCACAGGACGATCCCGGCGGCGTACACGGTGCGGATGCGGCGCAGCTGTCGTACCGCGCGCGGGGCAAGGGGGGCGGGGCTCAGCGGTTCCATGCCGACCCACTACCCCGAACGCGCCCCCGCTACCGCGGTCGGCGCGGGTGAGTGCGAACCGCCGGACCGGCCGGTCCGGGCTCAACCCGGGGGGCCACACCGGTGATCAGTCCGGTCACCCCCGGCAGTCCCCCTTCGGCCAGGGCCCGGCGCTGGCGGTCGGCGGGCGTACCGTCCCGAAGGAGCCGGTGGACGAGGGCGCTCACCTCCCGCAGGTCGCCGGCGTCCTCCAGGGCAGGGGTGATGTGGCGCAGCAGGGAGCACAGCACGTCCCCGCTGCTGCGCGGCCGGCCCTGCGGATCGACCAGTGTGCCGTTCAGGCCGTGCCGGGCGGCGTGCCAGTTTCCCGCCTGCAGGAGCTCGGGGGCGCAAGCCACCGGCGCCGCCCCGGCCTTCTCCTCGGCGATCGCCGTGGCGACCAGGGCGCGGACGATGCCCGCGAACATGACGGCGTCGTCGACCTGCAACTGCACGTCCAGGCACCGCACCTCCAGGGTGGGGTAGCGGTCGGAGAGCCGGGCCTGCCAGTACACCTGGCCCCGGTCGGCGATCACCCCGGACGCCACCAGGGCGTCGATCCGCTCGTGGTAGTCGGAGATCCCGGCGAAGCACGGCGGCGGGCCGCTCACCGGCCAACGGCCGAACACGATGGTGCGCCAGCTCGCGAACCCCGTGTCCTGTCCGTCCCACAGCGGCGAGTTGGCGGCCATGGCCAGCAGGGTCGGCAGCCACACCCGGATGCGGTTCAGCACCGCCACGCCCGTCTCCGGGTCGGGAACGGCCGCGTGCACGTGCATCCCGCTGATCAGGTGTTCGTCGACGAGCAGCCGGGCCTCCCCCTCCATCCTCAGGTAGCGGGGCGTGGGGGTCACGGGCACGGGCGTCGTCCCCCGCAGCGGCGCGGCGCCGGTGGCGGCGATGCGGCACCCGTTCGCCTCGGCCGCGGAGGCCACCGCGTGGCGCAGGCGCAAGAGGTGGCCCCCCACCTCCTCCAGGACGGAGCAGACGGGGGTGGCCACCTCGACCTGGGCCTGGAGCAGCTCGTCCTGGACCTCGTCGCGCTCCGCCAGGGTTCCGAGACCCGCGGTGCGGCGCACGCCCTCCGAGAGGGGCACGGGCAGCGCCGTTGCCGGGTCCACCAGCAAGTACTCTTCTTCGACACCGACGGTGATCACGTCCTGCGGGTACCCCGGCGAACCATGATCACCCCTTGCCCGCGGCGCCTGCGGGGATGCGCCCGGTCGCGGATCAGAACGCGAAGACCGCGTTGCCGTTCAGGGTCGCGGACATCACGCAGGCGTTGGAGAAGGTGTGCTTCCACGCGACGCGGGTGCCCTGCCACACGCCGTCCGCGGTGACCGTCACGGGGGCGTAGAGCATCGGGCACGCCCGGTCCGGGTTCGGGGCGGCGAGCAGGCGGTCGAAGGCGCCGCCGGTGGACTTCAGGGCCGCACAGGCGCCCTTCGGGTCGGGGTGCGTCCCCTGGGCGCTGGGCGCGCAGCTGAGGGTGGACGCCCGTACGACGGTGGCCGCGGCGTCGTCGCCCTGGGCGACGGTGAAGACGAGGGCGGAGGGGGCGTACAGGCTTGCGGGCTGGGCCTCCGCCATGCCGGAGGCACCGGCCACGCAGAGGAGGGCAGCGGCAGAAACGGTAGCGAAGCGACGCACGACTGACTCACTTTCGATTCAAAGGTTGGGCGCGAACTTTTATTGCGGATTCGCGCTTCGACACAGCTGAGACTGTCGGATGCGAAGGGCAGTTGCACATCGAGGGCCGATTTACGGACAGGGTGTCCGCATAGCGGAGACCGAATGGCCGTTCGGGCAGCTCACAGGGGGTGCGCGCGCCCTTCCGGAGCGTGCCGGTCCGGACTCCGGACGCCGCGACCTGCCCTCTTCGGCCCGCTGACCTGCCGAAGGCCGCCGGCGGTTCACCGAACGGCCACCCAGCTTGTCCGGATAGTGCGGTCCGACGCGGTCGACGCGGGGCGGCCGAGGGTGGTGTCCGTACACCGGCGCGACCGTGTGACCATGACCCTCGACCATCCGCACCACATGGGGGGACCATGCACACCCGCACCACCACCGCCGCGACCGGCCTCGTCGCCGCACTCGCCGCGCTATTCGTCCTGGCCGGTTGCACCGCGCCGGGCGCGAAGCCGCGCGCGGCGGTGAGTCCGACGGCCCCCGCACCCGCGCCGGGCGGCGCGGCGGGCTACGAGGGACCCCGGCCCCAGGACCAGAACCTGCTGGCGTGGACCGGCGACCCCAACGACGCGGGACACGTCACCGCCCAGTCGGCCTCCGGGGTCGGCGGGCGGATCACCCTGGTCCGGATCGTCCTGCGCGAGCAGACCGCATGGTCCAACATCTGGCTGGGCCTGGCCGGCATCGACCCGAACGCCCGGCTCGCCAACTGCTACCTCGGCGTGTACGACGCCGAGGGCACCCTGCGCGCGGCCACCCCGGACGTGTCGCCCCAGCTGATGACCGACGCCATCGCCAAACCGCTGCCCCTCGCGCAGCCGTTCACCGCCGCGCCCGGAACGTACTTCATCGCCCTGCTGCTCAACGGTGAATGGGCCACCAACGCCCTCACCCTGAAGTCCACCGGCGCCGGCATCTCGGTCAACGCCGGCCTGACGCCTCCGAACCTGCGCTACAGCACCGTGCTGACGGGTCAGACCTCGCTTCCGGCGAAGGTGAACCTCGCCGAACAGTCCACCAGCACCATCAACACCGGCTGGGCCAGCCAGTGGTACGCGGTCTCCTGAGATCCCGGGCAACCGCCCCGCACTCCCACGGCCCGCCGGGCCGGCCGGCCTCCCGGAGCGCGCTCACCGCTTCCGGGGCATCAGGCCGGCCCGGCGGGCCGCCTCGTCCTCGGCCGGCGCCCCCTGGCCGAGGCCCGGCGCGGAGCGGCGGACGTAGCGGAAGGGAAGGCCGCCGGGGACGGCGAGCATGCCCCCGAAGCGCGTGTCACCGGCGAACCACACCTCGTCCAGGACGTGCCGCTGCGGCGCCTTCGGCCCCTCCCAGCCGTCCCAGGGCAGGGGGAAGGAGCAGTGGCTCCGGCCGTCCGGCCGCAGCAGCACGATCCGGCCCGCCGTCCCCCACCGGCGCCCCTGCGCACGCTCCCCGTCCGCGGAGGCCACCCGCACCGCCTCCGCCCGGCAGGGCCACACCTGCCAGCCGTACACGGCCATGACGCGCCGCTCCTTGCGCCGCGCCCTGCGCCAGAGGAGCACCACGCCCGCCGTCACCGCCATGACGGGAACGAGCACGGCGAGGGCGACGCCGCCCAGGAGCGACGCGGGGCCGCCGAACAGGAGCGCGGCCAGGAGCAGTACCGCCTCGGCGGCGATCAGTGCGGCGCCCTGCCGCAGGCCCCGCTCGCGGCGCCGGAGCACCGCCTCGACACCGGGGGTGTCGAGGGCCGCGCCGGGCAGCACCTGGTAGCCGTACTCATGAGCCGTCATCGCCATGCTCCGGTTCCGAAGAGGTCCGCACACCGGGCGGCGCCTTCAGTGCGCCGCCGGGCGGCCGGGCGACACCACCCGGGCGCCGACCGGATGGAGCATACTGCCGCCTCCCCGATCTTGAAGTGTTCAGGTAAAGCCCTGCCGCGAGGCGGCCGGTGGCGGCCCGTGGCGCCAGGAGCGAACACCGTATGCCCAGGGCGAAAGCCGCCGGGACGGCCACAGGACGCGGGGCAAGGATGGAGGACCTGAAACCCCGTCACCCGCCACCCCGCCACCCCCGGAGCCGACATGCCTCTGACACCGACCCGGCTCATCCGCGCGTCGCCCTACGGACCCGTGCTCACCCACGCCGCCCTGCGGCGGCTGCTCCCCGGCTTCGCCGTCTCGTCCCTGGGCGACGGCATGGCCGTGGTGGCCGTGAGCTGGCTGGCGATCGAGCTCGCACCGGCCGCGCAGCGCGGCATGTGGGTCGCGCTGGCCGCAGCCGCCTACTCGCTCCCGGGGGTCCTGGGCGCACTCCTCCTGGGGCGGTTCCTGAGGCACCGGTCCCCGGCCCGGCTGGTCGGCTGGGACGCCCTGCTGCGCGCCACCGCGCTCGGCGCGATACCCGTGTGCCACGCCTTCGGGGGGCTCGACGTCGGGTGGTACGTCGCCCTGCTCGCGGCCTCGTCCGTACTGCACTCGTGGGGCCAGGCCGGGATCTACACGACCCTGGCCGGCCTGCTCGCGGAACGCGACCAGCTCGCGGGCAACGCCGTCCTGTCCGGGATCGGCTCGCTCGCCACCGTCGTCGGACCACCGCTCGCCGGTCTCCTCATCGTCCACGGTGGCGCCGCGACCGTGATCGCCGCCGACGCGCTGACGTTCGCCGTCCTGGCCGCCACCTTCCTGCTCGGCGCCCCCCGGGGCGGCGCGCCCCTTCCCGACCCCGCGGCAGGGAAGGGGAGTTCACGCGGCGCGGGATTCGCGGTCATCGGGCGGACACCGGCCCTGACGGGCATGCTCGGCCTCAGTTTCGCCTTCTTCTTCCTCTTCGGCCCGGTGTACGTGGCCCTGCCCCTGCACGTGGCGGACGGCCTCGGCGGACCCGCCGGACTGCTGGCGGCCTTCTACACCGCGTTCGGCCTCGGAGCGGTCGTCGGCTCCGCCCTGACCGGTTACCTGAGCCGCCTGCCGGTGTGGCCGGCCACGACCGGCATCGTCATCGCCTTCGGGGTCTTCCTCCTCCCCGTCGGCCTGGGAGCGCCGACGGCCGCCGCCATCGGCGGCTTCGCCCTCGCCGGCCTGGTGTGGCCCCCGTACGCGTCGTTCTCCACCGCGCTCTTCCAGCGCTCGGCCCCCCGTGACCTGCTCCCCCAGACCCTGGCGGCCTCTTCGGCGGTGCGCGTGCTGTCCGTCCCGCTCGGTACCGCCCTCGGCGGCCCCCTCGTCACCGCACTCGGAGCAGAGGCGACCCTGACGGTCTCGGCCGTCTCGATCACCGTTGTCGGCCTGGCCGCCGCGTGCACCGCACGGGCGACGCGCGGACGCCGGCCGTGACCGCGGACGGGCCGCCGTCCGGTCGCCAACCAGGTCCGGGCACCCGGTCCGGGCATCCGGTCCGGGCATCCGGTGTTTCGTCCTTCGATCGTGGGACAGTCGGTAGACAGACACCGACTTTCCACTCCGAAGGAGACATTTCATGCGTGTGGCGTTCCTGGTGGCGACCGAGGGCATCGAGCAGGTCGAACTGACCGACCCGTGGCAGGCCGTGTCACAAGCCGGGGGCAACCCGACGTTGATCTCCACGGAGGCGGGCCGGGTCCAGGCCTTCGACCACCTGGACAAGGCGGACACCTTCCCGGTCGACCTGACGGTGGACGAGGCGAACGCCGACGACTTCGACGCCCTGGTCCTCCCCGGCGGGGTGGCGAACCCGGACGCGCTGCGGACCAACGGCGCCGCCGTCGCGCTGGTGCGGAGCTTCTTCGACCAGGGCAAGCCCGTCGCGGCGATCTGCCACGCCCCCTGGACCCTCGTGGAGGCGGACGTCCTGCGCGGTCGCACCCTGACGTCCTGGCCGAGCCTGCGCACCGACATCACGAATGCCGGCGGCACGTGGGTGGACGAGGAGGTCCACGTCTGCCGGGCGAAGCCCGGCGCGCTGGTCACCAGCCGGAATCCGGGCGACCTGCCGGCGTTCTGCTCGACACTGCTGGCCGAGCTGAAGGGCTGAGGGGGAGCACCGCCGGGCCGGCGCGTGGGCGGACCCGTTCTCGTCCTCGGAAGAACTCGGCGGGTTCGAGGCTTTCCGTCGAATAGCCGTTGGCCGCCACGAGCCCCTCGACCACCTCCTCCTCCCCCAGCTCCAGAGGGTGCGGCGTGGGCCGCCGCGGTGCAACCGGACACGGTGGTTCCCTTCCTTCGACTGCGTGGCTGGAAACCAGAGCCTGCCCGCGCAGCGCGGCCGGAGGGCGGGCCGAGGGCCCCGTTCCCCCGGGACCTCCGTCCCTGCGGTGACGGACCTGCGGCCCTTGCGCCGGTCGGCGGCCGCGGTGCCGGCCGCGCTTGTGCGAGTCCCGGCCGTCAGCAGGACGAGCGCCGTCACCACCGGCCAAGGGCGTTGACTGCAGGGCCCGTTGGGGCGTCCCCTCACCCGGCGTGCACAATGAACTCCGGACCGAAGAGGGGGGTTGGCAATGGATGCAGGACTGGTGGCACTGGCATCGTCGGCCGCGGCCACGGTGGTCGGGCTCATGGCGACGGACACCTGGGAGCAGACCAAGGTGGCGGTCGCCGCGCTGTGGCAGCGGGCCCGCCCGGAGCAGGCCGAGACGATCGAGGCCGAACTGGTCGCGACCCGTACCGACCTGCTGGTGGCCCGCCAGGACGGCGACGACACGGCCGAGGATCGCCTGAGGACCGGATGGCGCGATCGGCTGCACCGGCTCCTGGCCGCCGATCCGGCGCTCGAACGCGATCTGCGCGCCCTCCTGGCCGAGCTGTCCCCGTCGACGCCCCCGGCCGGCCGGGGCGGCCGGGTGGAGATGCACGGCACGGCCTCGGACGAGGCCAGGATCTACATGTCCGGGGGCGACATGCACATCACCGGCCAGTGACCGACGGGGCGGCCGGTCCCGAGGTCCGGATGCAGGCGTACGCCTCCGGGTCCGGCACCATCTACCTGGCCGCCGAGAGCCAGTACATCGCCGGCCGGGACCTGCACCTGCACTACTGGGACGGCAGCCACCGGGTGGACCGGGTGCGGCCGGGGTCGGGCGCCGGGGACGAGTGCCCCTACCCCGGCATGAGTGCCTTCGGCGTCGAGCAGGCGCCGTGGTACTTCGGCCGGGACGCGTTGCGCGCCCATCTGGCGGCCCGTCTGGACGACTGCCTGCGCGAGGGCGGCGCGCTGGCCGTGGTGGCCGCCTCCGGCGCGGGCAAGTCCTCGCTGCTGAGGGCCGGACTCGTCCCCGATCTGGCCCGGGGCGCGCTACCGGGCTCGCGCCGCTGGCCCTGCCTGGTCTTCACCCCGACCGCCCGCCCGATGGTCGCGCTGGCCACCCACCTGGCCTCCCTGACGAACGCCGAGCCGCAGGAGATGGCACGTCGACTGGACTCCCATCCGGAGGAGGTGGCCGTCCGGCTGCGCGGCGCCCTCACCGAGCGGCAGGCCGGCCGGCTGGTCGTGGTGGTCGACCAGGCCGAGGAGCTGTTCACCCTCGTCACCGACCAGGGGGAACGGCAGCGCTTCGTCACCGCACTCGACCGGCTGGCCCGGGCGGAAGGGCCCGCGCTCGTCGTGTACGGCCTGCGGGCGGACTTCTACGCCCAGTGCGCCGGGTACCGGCCGCTGCGCGACGCTCTGCGGCACCGGCAGGTCCTCGTCGGCCCGATGGACCGGACGCAGATGCGCGAGGCCGTCCTCTTCCCCGCCCGAGCGGTCGGGCTGGAGCTGGAGGAAGGCCTGGTCGAGCTGCTGCTGACCGACCTCGGCGTCGCGGGCGGCACCGAGGAGAGCTACGACCCCGGGCTGCTTCCGCACCTGGCCCACGCGTTGCGGCTGACCTGGCAGCGGCGGCACGGCTCCCTCATGACCGTCGCGGGATACGAGGCCACGGGGCGCATCCACGGTGCGGTCGCCAAGAGCGCCGAAGACGCCTACGGCAGACAGGACGCCGGCGGGCGCGAGGCCGCCGAGGTGATGTTCCGCCGCCTGGTCCGGATCGGGGAGGGCGTCGACGACACACGGCGGACCGTATCCATCGCGCAGCTGACGGAGGGACTGGACCGCGAGACCGCCGAGGGCGTGCTGTCCGACTTCACCGCGAGCCGGCTGCTCGTCCGGCGGCAGGACACCGTCGCGATCAGTCACGAGGCCCTCCTGCGGGCCTGGCGGCGGCTGCGGGACTGGGTGAACACCCACCGGGCCGACAACCTGCTGCGCCAGCAGATCGAGGAGGACGCGGCCACCTGGGCCGCCGGGGATCGCGACCGGGCCCACCTGTACCGGGGCAGCCGCCTGGAGAACGCCCGCGGTTGGGCGGCCAGGGTCGGTCGGGGCAGCCTCGGCCCCACCGCCTCGGACTTCCTCGACGCGTCGGTCTCGCTCGCCCGGCGGACCTCCGCGCTCCTGCGCGGCTCGGTGGCGGCGCTGGTCGCGCTGACGCTCCTCGCCGTCGCGGGCACGATCACCGCACAGGTCCAGAGCCGACGCGCCGACACGTCGCGCGAGGTGGCGCAGGAGCAGCGCCGGCTGGCGGTCGGCCGGGCGCTCAGGGCGCAGGCCGAGAGCCTGCGCGACAGCGACCCCCGGACGTCACTGCGGCTCAGCCTCGCCGCCCAGCGGGTCACGCCCACGCCCGAGGGCCGGCAGGGGCTGCTCACCACCCTCCAGCAGACCCGGTTCGACGGAGCGTCACCCGACGGGGTGCTCGGGCCGGTGGACGACGTCGCCGTCTTCTTCCGGGACGGCACGCTGCTGGCCACCAGCGGCGGACGCACCAGATCAGTCGAACTGTGGGACACGGCGGACGCCGTGCGCCCGCAGCGGCTCGCCACCCTGACCGGCTTCCCCGACGCCGTGTCGACCGTCTCGCTGAGCCCCGACGGGCGAACCCTCGCAGTCCTCACCGGTGGCGACTCCAGCCCCTCCCCCGTCCACGAGCTGTCCCTGTGGAACGTGACGGACCTCCGGCACCCGCGCCGCCTGCCGTTCCGAGCGGACGTCGAAGAGGTCCAGGATGCCGCCTTCAGCCCCGACGGCAGGACGCTGGCGGTCGTGGCCGGCGGCGTGGACGGCACGCTGACGCTGTGGGACGTCGGCGACCCTGCCGCGCCGCGCAGGCTCTCCGAGCCGACCGCCGCGACCGACGCGTACGCCGTACGGTTCAGCGCCGACGGTCGTACGCTGGTCACCGCCGCCGGCCTGGTGACGAAGGGCGCGTCGTTCGGGCCCGACTCCATCGCGCACTACTCCGGCTGGCAGCTCTGGGACGTGGGAGACGCCCGGCGCCCGCGTGCCGTCTTCCGCGGATCGGGCTATGCGGAGGGCACGCTCGCCCTCAGCCCGACCGCCCCCGTGCTGGCCGTCGGATCGGGGCACGAGCTCGCCCTGTGGCAGTTCACGGACCCGGCCTCCCCGAAGAAGATCGGGGTGCTGGGGCACCCGACCCGGGTCGCGAAGGCGGCCTTCCGGCCCGACGGCCGTACCGTCGTCACGGCGTCCGACGGAGGGCGGACCCACCTGTGGGACATCACGGACCCGGCCCGGCCCTCCGGCCCCACCCCGCTGTCCAATCCTGCCAAGCCCGTCGGACTCACCTTCAGCGGCGACGGCGGCCACGTCGTCCTGGCCGACGGCTCCCGCTCGGTCTGGCGGTGGCGGGTCAGCCCGCGTCCCGGGCCCAGCCCCTCGGCCGCGCTCCCCACCGGCGAGGCGGGCCTTGCCGAGGCCGCCTTCAGTCCGGACGGCCGCAGGCTGGCGGTGGGCGGCTTCGGAGGCGACGTCCACCAGTGGGACCTCACCGACCCGGCCCGCCCCCGTCAACTGCCGCCGCTGCCCGGCGAGGCCGGCCGGCCGGTGGAGACGCTGGCCTTCAACCGGGACGGCACCGCCCTGGCGGCCGGCACGGTCGCGGATTCCGTCTCCGCCGGCGGCGAGCTCGTGCTCTGGGACACCTCGGACGCCGAACGACCTCGGCGACGAGCCGTGCTGGCCACGCCCACGGGGGTGGCCTCGCTGGCGTTCAGTCCTCGCACGGCGATTCTGGCCGCCACGGGCAGGGAGCACCCGGTGGGCAGCACGTGGTTCGGCCTCTGGGACACGAGTACGCCCGTCCCCGGCCGGAGGTACCTGCGGGAGTCTCTGAGCCGGCTGCTCGACGACACCGACGACCGGGCGCCCGTCGTGGCACGCCACATCATCGGCACCACCCCCACCGCCTTCGGTCCGGACGGTCGGCTGCTGGCCCTGCCGGGCTCCCTCTGGGACGTGTCGGACCCGTCGGCTCCCGTCCGTGTGCGCCACGCGGAGCCACCACCCGGCGACCGCCGCTCGCGCCCCTTCCTGGGAGGCATGGGCCGGGCGGCCTTCAGCCCCGACGGACTGTGGCTGGCGGCGGATGCGCAGGACCGGGTCGAGCAGTGGCAGGTCGGCTCGAAAGCCGACCCGAAAGCCGACCCGAAAGCCGGCCCGGCGGCCGAGCTGGAGGTGGGTTACGGACCCGTCGGTGCCGTGCCGGTGAAGGAGCCCCAGGACCTCGCGTACCACCCCGGCGGCCGCCTCCTCGCCACCGCCGAGGAACACGGCGTCGTCCGGCTCTGGGACGTCTCCGACCCCGCCGCACCCGCCCTCGCGGCGACGCTGGAGGAGACCGCCGCAGCCATCCGGTTCAGCCCCGACGGCAGGACACTGGCCATGGTCCCCGGGCGGGGCGGCGGCGTCCGGCTGTGGAACCTCGGCGAACTCCCCGCGACCGTCACCGACCCCGCCGGCCTCGCCTGCCGGATCGTGGGAACCGGGCTCTCCGAGCAGGAATGGACCACGCTGTACGCGTCCGGCCTGGCCCATCAGGACACGTGCGGGAAGTGACCGCGTCCGCGGCGGGCCGTTCGGAGCAACCGCGATGGCGGCGCCCGCCGATGCGGGTGACGGTGATCGGAGCGCGCCGGCGACCGCTGCCGGCGTCCCGTTGTCGCGCCAGCCCGAGGAGAAGCCGATGTCCGAACGCAACACCGTCCTGCGGAGCCTGCACGACGTGGGGCTGGCCGCATGGTTCGGCGGTTCCCTGATGGGCGCCGTAGGCCTCAACGGCGCCGCGAAGGCCCAGAGCGGCGGGGACTGGGAGCACGGTGCTCGGATCGCGAGTTCCGGCTGGTCGAGGTGGGCTCCGGTCGGTGCGGCGGCGATCGGGCTGCACCTCGTCGGAACCACTGGCCTGCTCGCCGCGAACGCGGCGCGTGTCGCCACCCAGCAGGGCGTCGCCGCCTCCACGATCGCCAAGACCGCGCTGACCGGCGCCGCGCTCGCCGCGACCGCCTACACCCGGATGCTCGGCAAGAAGATCGAGTACGCCGCCTCCGACGCCCCGGCCGACGCCGAGAAGGCCGAACGGCATCCCGTCGAGACGAAGAAGGCCGAGCAGCACCTCGCCCTCATGCAGTGGGCCGTGCCCGTCCTGACCGGCGGCCTGCTCGTCCTCAACGCCCTCCACGGCGAGCAGCAGCGCCCCGCCCAGCAGGCGCACGGCATGTGGCAGCGCTGCCGCAGCCTCGCCCCCCACATGCCCGCACCGGGCGACTGGCACCTGCGCCACTGACCCCTTCGTACGCGTGCGTCCGTGCGATTCGATTTGGTCAGGCGGTCTGCGAGCGCTCCGGCGCCGGGGACGGGAGGGGCGAGTCGGGATGGGCTACGGCCGCGCCTTGGCGACGCTCCGCAGATATGCGTACACCAGCACCCAGGGCGCGACCAGCATGACCAGCAGGAGCCAGCCGTCCGGGTCTCCGGAGGCGATGAGGAAGACGGCCAGCGCCCCGCCGCACACGACTGCGATGGTGGCGAGCGTGAAGTGGCGCTTGATCCGGGCCCGCTGCTCCATCGTCCGCCCGGGCCGGCTCACGGCCGTGTCTTGCGGTGGCGCACGATTCCCATTCCGATCGCCGGCCCGAGCAGGACCGCCGCGGGTGTGCCGAATGCCGCGGCGGGTGCTGCTCCGGTCAGCAGCATGACGGCGGCCATCACCGCGTAGAGGCCCCCGAAGGCCAGCACGAAGTTCCTCCACGGATGAACGCCGTGGGTGGCACGGGTGGCGTGGGACTCGTTGGACATTCCTCTTCCTTCCCGGGAGGGGTGGGGGCCGTGGTCCACGGCCCCCACCCCGTTCACTGGTTCACGAAAGCCAGGCCTCGACCAGGCCCGCCGTGTTGGCGCCGGCCGCCGCGCAGCCCGCGGTCGCGAGGAAGCCGGTCGCCGGTCCGACCGCCGCCTCGCAGGCCGCACCGACCACGACGCCGGCGGAGAGGCTGGCCGCGCCCTGCGCCGCTCCCGTCACGTCGCCGTTCGCCAGGTCGCGTCCGATGTCGATGACGTCGAGCGCGTCGCCCACGTAGCCGAGCCCGTCGGTGATGCTGCCGAAGCTCAGCAGGCCGCTGGGGTCGATGCGGTTGACGGGGTCGCCCTCGGCGTAGAGGTAGGGGTTCTTCTCCTGGCCGGAGGGGTCCTGCTGGGTGAAGCGGCCGATGTTGGGGTCGTAGTAGCGGGCCTGGAAGTGGTACAGGCCGGTGGGGTCCTGGTAGCCGCCGGCGAAGCGGTAGGGCTGGGCGACCTTCTCGGACGTCGCCGCCCGCTGGACGCCGCGGGGGCTGTAGGCATAGGTGTTGGCCTTGGCGCCGGCGCCGTCCACGAGGGCCACCACGCTGCCGAGCGCGTCGGTCAGGTAGTAGTAGGACGCGCCCCCGGTGGTCATGGAGTTGAGCGTGCCCCCCGGTTCCCGGTTGAATCCCATGTCGACTCCGCCGGTCGTCTTGGCGGACAGGCCGAGCGGCCCGTTGTGGAAGAAGGTGTCGCCCAGCTTGATGCGCTCGCTCTGGTCGGTCGAGCCGTACTGGCCGTCGTACACCTTGCCGCCCACGGTCAGCGAGGTGAGCTGCGAGTGGTCGGACCACGTGCCGGCGGTGCGGGTGCCTTCCGGGGTGGAGGCGCCCGCGGTCTCGTTGCCGGTCTTGTCGTAGGACCAGTTCGTCGTGGAACCGTCCTTCGCGGTGATCTGCTGCGCGTCGTTGAGGCTGTAGGTCGTGCCCCGCGGGCAGCCGGGGTCGACGCCCTGGGAGGTCAGGTTGCCCGCCTGGTCGTAGCAGTACTGCCAGGAGGAGTTGAGGGTGGCGCCCTTCTCCTCCTTCGCGTAGGAGAAGCGGCCGGCGCCGTCGTAGGTGTAGGTCGTCTTCAGACCCGTGACGGCGTCGGTGCTCGTACGGATCTTCCCTCCGTCCTTCGAGCCGTTGAGGTAGGAGTAGGACAGCTCGACCAGGGTGCCCTTCGAGGAGGTCGCCTTGATCTTCTGCGGCCGCCCCGCCTTGTCGGGGGTGACCTCCTGGACGGTTCCGCCGGGGTACACGGTCTTCTTGCGCAGGTCGTTCTCGTTGTACTCGTACGTCGTGGTCTTGCCGCTCGGGTCCTTCAGCTCCTTGAGCTTGTTGACCTCGTTCCACGTGTAGTCGGTGGTGCCGGCCGGGTCCTGGTAGTAGTCGACGTTGCCGGCCGGGGTGTAGGCCAGCTTCGTCTGCGAGCCGTTCTGGAGCGTGCGGACGGTCTCGCGGGACAGCGGGTCGAAGTCGTACTTCGTGACGCCCGTGCCGTCGGAGCGCTGCTTCAGGTTGCCGTCGCCGTCGTACACGTAGGTGACGGTGGCGTAGTTGGAGCTGTCGACCTTCTTGATCCGGTCGCGGTTGTCGTAGGTGTAGGTGATGGTGACGCCGCGGCCGTCCTGCGCGCTCGCCATCCGTCCGAGCTCGTCGTAGCGGTAGTTCGTGACGCCCAGCGGGGCGGGCGGGGTGACGCGGTCGAGGTTGCCCTTGGCGTCGTAGCGGAACGCCGTGGCGACGGACTTGGTGGCGCTCAGCCGTGTCGTCGCCTTGCAGCGCTGCCCCTCGAAGCCGCCGCACGTGGGCGTGGCCGGGTTGTAGTCGAAGGACTGGTTGCCGCCACCGGTGCCGGTGACCGCGACGGACTTGGTGTTGCCCGCCGTGTCGTAGGTGTAGTCCGTCTTCTCGTCGTCCGCGTTCGTCGAGGTCCTCGGCAGGTCGGTGCCGGCGACGGTCTGGTAGCCGGCCGTGGAGGTCGCGCCGGTCGGCAGCTTGGCCGAGGTCGGGTTGTTGCGGCTGTCCCAGCCGTAGTCCGTGACGTTCGCACCCGTCCCGCCGACGCCCATCGCATCGCTGGAGGTGTCCACGTTGTGGTTGGCGTCGAACGTCTTGGAGCGTTCGTGCCGGAGGGCGTCGGTGACCTTGGTGATGTCGCCGTCGGCGTTGTGCTCGTACGCGGTGGCGTGCTGCTCGGGGTCGGTGACCGTGGTCGTGCCGGCGTCGGAGGCGTCCGCGGCGCTGTAGGCGTACGTGTAGGTGGGGCCGGTGTGGCCCGGGCCGCTGGTGTTCGTGGCCCGCAGCATGGAGGTGACGCGGTTCTCGGCGTCGTAGGTGAAGGTGGTCACGCGCCCCTCGGGCGTGGTGATCTTCACCAGTCGGCGGGAGGAGTCGTAGCCGAACGCCGTGGCCTTGCCCTCGGTGTCCGTCGTCTTGGCGAGGTTGCCCGCCGGGTCGAGGTCGAAGACGGCTGTGCGGCCGGTGTGGTCCTTGGCCTGCCACTGGGACGGGTTCGTCTTGAGCAGGTCGACCGACCGGCCGGACCGGGTCTCGGTGAGCTTGAACCCCTTGTGCTCACCGCCCTCGTCGTGCTGGGTCACCGTGATGACCCCGTTGTTGCGGTCGGTGACCTTCGTCAGGGTGCCGTTGGCGTCGTAGGTGTCCTTGACCCCCGACTTGCGGTCGGTGAGCGTGTAGGTCCCGTCCGCGTTCCTCTTCAGGTCCTTCGAATAGCCCGCGGGCGTCGTGAAGGTGCCGTCTGCGTTCTTGGTGAAGGACAGCGTGTCACCCGTCGTGTCGTAGACCACGACCTCGCCGGTGAACACGTGCGCGTAGCGTTCGTACTCCTGCCACCAGCGCTGCGAGACCTTCCCGTACGGCGCGTCGAACGCGTTGTAGGTACGGGCGAGCCTGAGCTTCTGGCCGACGCCGGCGATCTCGAAGTCGGTGGCGGCGAGCATCAGGTTGCCGGTGGAGTGGTTGATCCGGGCCACGAGCGAGTCGGTGATCCGGAAGTCGGAGATCTGGTGCCAGGGCACCGCTCCCTGGTCCTTGGGGACGTAGACGAGCGGGGCCGCGGCACGGGCGGCCGTGCCGGGCTGCGCTGTCGCGGTCTCGGCGGTCGTGGAACGCGACCGACGCTGCTGCGCATGGCGCCAGTCGGCCTGTTCTGTGGACGGCTCGCCCTCCGCCTGGGCCTCGACGGGCCGGTTCGTCCCGACCTGCACCGGCGGGACGGGGAGGGCGGGGGCCTTCGCACCCCAGGCCGAGGACGGCGGCGCCGCCCCGTCGGCGGGGAGGGCAAGGGCCGGCATGGACGAGAGGCTCAATGCGGCCACCACCATGGCGGCGGTCAGGCCGTGCTCGATTCGGAAACGGGCTCGCCGAGAAGGCGCGCCGAAAACACGCGTGGTCATGCGCTTCCCCCCACAGGAAGTCATCACAGGGGCCCCATCGGCCGCTGGAGCTCCTTACGCTTCCACGGTCCAGCACCCGTTCCCGCTAACCAGTTCGATATCCCCGCCGGATTCGGCCAATCTGGAGCACGGCCCGCGGGGCGCCCGAGCCGCACCCGGCATGACATCGACTGCAAGATCGTCCGGCGGTGGCCGCTCGAAGGCGGCCGGAACCTTTCCCTGCACTTGATCGGCTGTTCGCTTGACGGCCGGGGTGCAGTGCCCTGTGAGGTGGCGGACCCGGCCGGGGACGCTACAGAGGCGGCGTACCGGGAAGCCGGACCGTGACGAGGAGGCCGCCGGCGGGACGGGGGACGAGGTCGAGGGTCCCCCCGTGGGCGCGGACGATGCTGTGCACGAGGGCGAGCCCGAGGCCCACGCCGACGTGCTCGTCGGTGTGTACGCGTTCCGTTCCGCGCCGGAAGGGTTCGGTGAGCGTCGGGACCAGTTCGGGCGGCACGATCCCCATCGGTCCCCTCGTCAGCAGGTCCCGACAGACACGTCGGAGCGAACATCATGAGCGGCCGGCGCACGACGGACGCGGCGCCCGCCACGCCGAGGACCGCCAGGGCCGAGGAGGACGATCCCGCACGTGCGGCGGTGCGGTGGCGGCAGGGGGGCAGCGTGGTTCATGCCCCCATGGGAGCCGCAGGACCGTTGCGGTGGCGTATGCGCTCTTCGATACGCCCGCGATACGCACAGTGGTCTGGAAGCATCCGCGGCGACTGCCCCGACCGCGAGCCCGGTAGGCACGGCCATCACGGCGACAACGGCCCGGCGAGGGCCGGTCCTGCACAGCAGGGGCGGCAGGATTCGAACCTGCGGCCTTCGGTTTTGGAGACCGGCGCTCTGACCAGCTGAGCTACACCCCTTCGGTGGCACAACCATGACATGGCGGGGCGCGGAGATCCACTCAATACGTCGATCAACCGGGTGGATTTCCCTCGCGGCACGAGCGCGGGCGGCCCCCGGGCCGGCGGGTGGGGCGGCGTTCCCGCCGGTCATGGCCATGTAGAGCAGCGTCGGCCCGCTCCGTCCGGTCCGGGCGGCGTCCGCGCATCGGGACAACGGGCAACGCGCGGCGCTCCGTTGCCTCCCCCTCCTCGTAGGGCTTCCGCGGACACCGAGTTTCGGCCGCCCCCTTGACCACCCTGGTCCAGACCAATAGTTTCCGGCATGCACCGCGCACGCGCTCATGCCCCACTCCCCGCATCCGCAAAGGAAGCCCATGCGCCGCAGCACGCTCGGCAGACTGGCCGTCGCCGCCTGTTCCCTCTCCCTGCTGACCGCCTTCGCGCCCGCCGCAGGGGCGCACGGCGACGACAGGACGGGCGGCCACGACCGCTCGTACAGGAAAGTCGGCTACTTCACCCAATGGGGCGTCTACGGACGGGACTTCCAGGTGCAGGATCTGGAGGCGAACGGCTCCGCCGGCAAGCTCACCCACATCAACTACGCCTTCGGCAACGTCAGCGCCGAGGGCAAGTGCTTCACCGGGAACGTGCCCGGGGAAGCCGACGCCTGGGCCGACTACGGCAGGCCCCTCGACGCGGCGAACTCCGTCGACGGCGTGGCCGACACCTGGGACCAGCCGCTCGC
Source organism: Streptomyces sp. NPDC058674 (assembly GCF_042716505.1). Lineage (NCBI taxonomy): Bacteria > Bacillati > Actinomycetota > Actinomycetes > Kitasatosporales > Streptomycetaceae > Streptomyces > Streptomyces sp. NPDC058674. Next base: position 91,494 of record NZ_JBHXSC010000003.1, on the reverse strand, counting down.
CGGCAACTTCAACCAGCTGCGTGAGCTCAAGGCGAAACACCCCGGCCTCAAGGTGCTGATCTCGCTGGGTGGTTGGAGCTGGTCGACGCACTTCTCTGACGCCGCGCTCACACCGGCCTCCCGCAAGGCCTTCGTCTCCTCCTGCATCGACCTCTACATCAAGGGCAACCTGCCGCAGGACGGCACCCGGGGCGGCGCGGGCGCGGCCGCGGGCCTGTTCGACGGGATCGACCTGGACTGGGAGTGGCCCGGGTCGGCCGGGGACGCCGACACGAAGTTCCGACCGGAGGACAAGCACAACTTCACGGAACTCGTCAGGGAGTTCCGCACCCAGCTCGACACGTACGCCAAGAGCGAGAAGCGAAAGTCGAAGTACGAGCTGACGGCCTTCGTCCCGACGGCGCCCGCCAAGATCGACGCGGGCTTCGACGTACGCCGCATCATGCGCGACTTCGACTTCGTGAACCTCCAGGGCTACGACTTCCACGTCTCCGGCGAGCCGACCACCGCCCAGCAGTCCGCCCTCTTCGCCCGAGACGACTTCAGCGTCGACGGCACCGTCGAGGCATGGAAGCGGCGCGGCGCGCCCGCGCACAAGTTGGTCGTGGGCATGCCCTTCTACGGGCAGGGCTGGACCGGGGTCTCCGGCGGCGCCGACGGCCTGGGCCAGCCGGCCACCGGCCCGGCGCCCGCCACCTGGGCCGCCGGGTACGAGGACTACAAGGTGCTGAAGAAGCTGGCCGACTCCGGGACCTACACGGTCCACCGCGACCGGCGCGGCGGCCACGCCTGGCTGTTCGACGGCACCACCCTGTGGACGTACGACGACCCGCAGGTGCTGCGTGCGAAGACCCGGTACGTCCGCGACGAGGGGCTGGGCGGTGCGATGTTCTGGTCCCTGGACGCGGACACCGCCGACGGCGAGCTGATGACCGCCGTCGACCGCGGTCTGCGGGGCCGCTGACCGGGCTCCCCCCGCGGGAGCCCCTGCCGACCGGCGCCGCCGGGCCGCGGACACCGATCCGGCCCGGCGGCGTCACACCATGTACGCTGCGGCGCCGCGACCCGCCCGGGGGTCGGGGCGGTGCGCCCGGTACGGTCGCCCGATGACCGCTGAAGCGACCCCCGCAGGACCGGCCACGGCAGGACCGGCTACCGCAGGACCGATCACCGCAGACTCCGCCGGCACCTGGCGGCTCGGGGACCTGACGGTCAACCGGATCGGCTTCGGCGCGATGCGCCTCACGCACCTCGCCGACGGCTCGCCGTCGGACCGCGAGCGCGTGACCGGAGTGCTGCGGCGGGCCGTCGAGCTCGGCGTCAACCACATCGACACCGCCGCCTTCTACTTCTCGCCGCTGCGCTCCGCCAACGAGCTGATCAACCGCGCGCTCGCCCCGTACGCCGACGAGCTCGTCATCACCACCAAGGTCGGTCCGGGCCGCGACGCGGCCGGGGAGTGGTGGTGGGCCGCACCCTCGGAGCTGCGCGGGCAGGTGGAGGAGAACCTGCGCCAACTGGGCCGCGACCACCTGGACGTGGTCAACCTCCGGGTGGAGCGCCGCGAGACGACCGGCTCGATCGCCGAGCACTTCGGGGCGCTCGCCGACCTGCGCACGGCCGGGCTCATCCGCCACCTGGGCATCTCCAACGCCCGGCCGGACCACCTCGCCGAGGCCCGGGCCATCGCACCGGTCGTGTGCGTGCAGAACCCGTACGGGATCGGCTCTCCGGCTGAGGACCACGCCTTCCTCGACGCGTGCCGGGAGCACGGCACCGCCTTCGTCCCCTTCTTCGCCGTCGCCGGAGCGGGCCGGGAGGCGGGGGTGGTCACCAAGGACAGCGCCGAGGTCCTCGCCGTGGCCGAGGCCCACGGCGTCTCCGTCGCGCAACTGCGCATCGCATGGACGCTGGCCCGGGGCCCGCACGTGCTCGCGATCCCCGGCACCGGCGATCCCCGCCACCTGGTCGAGAACGTCGCCGCGGGCGCGCTCCGCCTGTCGCCCGAGGAGGTCGCGCTGCTGGGCGCGGCGGACCCGGCCGACCGGTAGCGGCACCCGGCACGGGCCGCGGGCTACCGCGCCACCGGCCCCCTCCCCGCTCCCGTACCCGTACCCGCACGCGTGGCCGACGCGCCGCCGCCGCCCCGGTGCGCGGCGGCCAACGCCGCCGTCGCCGCGAAGGCGGGCACGTGCCCGGTGCCGCCGCGCCCCGAGACGGAGAGGGACGCGGCCGCCGTGCCGTACGCCACCGCGTCCTCGATGCGGTCGCCGAGGGCGATCCGGGCGGTGACGGTGCCGGTGAAGCAGTCCCCCGCACCGGTCGCGTCGACGGGCGCGGGGTTGACGGGGACCGGGTGGTACTCCGCCCCGGTGCCGTGGTCGAGCAGCAGCCGGCCCGCACCCGCGGTGACGGCCACCGCGCGGGTGCCGAGCGCACGGCAGCGGGCGGCGGCGGTCCGCGGGTCGGCGGTGTCCAGGAGGGCCAGTGCGTCGGCGGGGCAGGAGGCCTTGAGCAGCCCGGTCAGCGGGGCGATCCGGGCGAGGAGCTCCCTGGCCTCGGCCCGACCGGTCAACCGGGAGCGGTAGTTGGGATCGTACGAGAGGTGCCCGCCGGCCCCGTGCACGGTCCGGGCGGCGGCCAGCACCGCGTCCCGGCTCCCGGGCGACAGCGCGCCGGTGATCCCGCTGGTGATGAGGGCCTTCGATCCGGTGAGCAGGGTCCGCCAGGAGTCGACGTGGGCGGGCGAGAGGGTGGAACCGGCGCTGTCCGTGCGCCAGTAGACGAACTCGCGGTCGCCGTCGGTGTCGGCGCACAGCAGGTAGGCGCCGTTGGGGCGGGGCGCGCGGCGGACGTGGGAGACGTCCACGCCGAGGTCCGCAGCCCGGCGCAGGAGGGGGATGCTGAGCTCGTCGTCGCCGACGACGGCGAGCAGGGCGGTCCGGGCCCCCGCCGCCGCCGCGGCGGCGGCCGCGTTGAGGGCGTCCCCGGAGTAGGAGACGCGGGCCGGGGTGCCGTCGGCGGCAGAGCGCAGGGCGGTGTCGGTGTGGACCTCGACGAGGACCTCGCCGAGTACGAGGACGTCGTAGCCGCTCACGTCCGGCCCCGCGCGGTCGGCCCGTTCACGACCGGGGCCGCAGGGCCGCTCGCTGCCGGGACCACAGTGACGTCCGGGCCCACGGCGACGTCCGGGCCCGCGGTGGCCCCGGTGCCGGCCGGGTCCGGGGCGCCGAGTAGGCCCGGGTCCGGGGCGGCCTCGAACCGGACCGGGCGCGGAGCGGCCGTACCCACCGCGGCTGCGGAGTCGGCTGCCTGGCATCCGGGGCAACAGGGGACCGCCAACTCCCGAAAGACATCGGCCACTTCGCGGGGGTCGGCCGGCAGCCCGCTCCCGATGCCGACCGCGCCCGCTCCGGCGGCGAGCCAGGCGCGGACCTCGCCCGGCCGGATGCCGCCCGTGGGGATGATCAGGGCCCGCGGCAGCACGGCCTTGAGGGAACGGACGAACTCCGGTCCACCGACGTGGGCCGGGAACACCTTGGCGGCGCCGGCGGACCGGACCGCGGCGGCGATCTCGCCGGGGGTGAAGCCGCCTTCGATGAACACCGCGGCCCGGCGCCGGGCGACTTCCCGGACCTCGGGCGCCGGGTAGGGGGAGATCAGGAAGGCGGCCCCCGCGTCCAGAGCGGCTTCGGCCTGCGTGGTGGTGGTGACCGTGCCGACCCCCACGACGGCGGTGCGGCCGTGCGCGTCGCGGAGCGGGACGACCCGGCGGACGGCGTCGGCCCAGCCCGGCGTGGAGGTGGTCAGTTCGACCGCGCGGCAGCCCGCGGCGAGCAGGGCGGCGGTACGTCGGACGGCCTCTTCGGCGTCGGGGCTGCGCAGCACCGGCAGCAGTCGCTGGGCGGCTATCACCGCGTACGGGTGGCAGGACAAGGAACCCTCCCGTTCGTTCCACGTAGCGGAACGAGGTATCGTGTACCGGAACCATCTGGTCTGGACCCTACACAGGGCGGGAGTTGTCGTGTCAACGGAGGACCGCTCGGACGGCGTGCGCGGCGGGCGTACGTCCGCGGCCGGATCGGCGCTCGAGAAGTCGCTGCGCATCTTGGAGGCGGTGGCGGCCCCCGGCGGGCCGCACCGACTGGCCGAGGTGACGGCGGCGGCCGCGGTGCCGAAGTCGAGCACCTTCCGCATCCTGGCCTCGCTCGTCGAGCAGGGCTTCGTGCGCCAGGAGGGCGGGAGCCGCTACGGCGTGGGGCCGCGGCTGCGCGGACTGTCCGCCCTGGTGAGCGGCGGGGAGCCGACCGGCATCGAGCACGTCCTCGGCGAACTCCGCCGGGCCACGGGGCAGACGGTCCACCTCGCCCTGCACAGCGGGGAGACCATCACCTACATCCGGAAGCTGGAGAGCGACCAGCCCTTCCGCACGGCCTCCCGCGTCGGCATGGTCATGCCCCTGCACACGACCGCGATCGGCAAGAGCATCCTGGCCCACCTGCCCGACGAGGAGGTCCGGGACCTGATCGCCGCCACCGGGCTCCCGGCCCGGACCCCGCGCACGCTCACCACCGGCCGGGAGCTGCGCGCACAGTTGACCGAGGTCCGCGCCCGCGGCTTCGCCCTGGACGACGAGGAGAACGAGCCCACGATCCGCTGCGTCGGCGCCGCGGTGCTGGGCCCGAACGGCCGCCCGGTCGGCGGCGTCAGCGTCACCACCGTCACCTTCCTGGTCTCCCGCGAGGAGATCGAGGCGTACGCACCGGCCCTCCTCGCCGCTACGGAGGCGCTGGCCCCGCTGCTGTGACGCGGGCGCGGAGCTCGTGGAGGCGTCGCAGGTGGCGGTGGCCCGGCTCCAGGAACGGCGCCGCCTGCTCCAGTGCGAGGTCCAGCAGGGGCAGGGCGGCGGGCGGGCGGCCGGCGGCGATCAGCGCCTGCGCCCATTCCAGCCGGGTGTACAGCGTGTGCGGGTGCTCGGCGCCCAGGACGCGGGCACGGTCCGCGGCCAGCGCCTCCCAGGCCCGCACGGCCTCGGCGGTGCGCCCGGCCCGCGCCGCCGATGCCGCACGGACGGCCCGGACGGCCAGGGTGTGCGGGTCGGCGGGCCCGAGCCGGCGCTGCGTATCGACGAGGAGCGCGGTCACGTCCCGCTCCGCGACGTCCGGTTCGGCGGCGCCGTACCAGAGCAGACCGCGCCGCACGGCCAGCACCCGGGGGTGGTCCGCGCCGAGGACGGGCCGGGCCGCGTCCAGCAGGGACGCCAACTGCCGGGCCGCCGAGCGGGGATCACCGGCCTCGCCGGTGAAGTACGCCAGCTGGTGGCGGGCGTCCAGGGTGTCCGGGTGGCGGGGGCCGAGCACGGCCGCGCTGTCGGCCACGAGGGCGGCGAAGCGGACGGCCGCGGCCCAGGGGTGTCCTGACTCTCCTGTGAAGAAGGCCAGTTGGTGCCGGACCGCCAAGGTGTCCGGGTGGCGGGGACCGAGCCGCCGCTCGCTGCGCCGGGCCAGCGCGGCGAGGTCGGCCGCGGCCCGGCGGGGCCGGCCCGCGTCACCGACCGCGAGCGCCAGGGGCAGCTCCGCGGCCGTCACCCCGCCCCGCAGGGCCCGGGTGAGCGCCTGCACCGCCCGGACGGGCCTCCCTTCCTGCCGGGCGACGATGCCCAGGTCGTACGCGTCCCCCGGCTCGACGTGCGCCAGCAGGCCCCGCCACAGGTGATCGGGGACCGGAGGCAGTCCCGGCAGGTCCAGCAGGCAGCCGGCGGCGGTGTACCCCCGGTCGGGGCTCCCCGCCAGCAGCCCGCCCGCGGCTGCCGCCTCCTCGCAGGCCCAGGCCAGCGCCCGGGTGAAAGCCCGCTCCAGGCCCTCGGGACGAAGCCCTCCACCACCACCGCCGCCGGCCAGGTACGGCTGGTGCAGTGCGCGCAGCAGCGCGTGGTCGACGGGCCGGCGCAGGCCCGCTCGCCGGCAGTCCACCGCGGCGGCCACGACGGCGCCCCCGCGCGCACGCTCATCCGCCGGCCCCGGGACCGTCCCGTACGGACCCGCCGCCGCGTCGCCCGCCCCGCCGCGGCGCCGCCCCCGGCCCGGCTCCCCGCCCGGCGCGTACCGCCCCGGCACTCCCCCGCCCGGCGGATCACCGCTCCCAGCCCGGCCGCCCGGCAGCTCCCCACTCCACGCCCGCCCGTCCGAGACCTCACCGCCCCGCGGAGTCGCGCCCGGCACATCGCCGCCCCGCGGAGCAGAATCCGGCACAGCAGCGCCCGGCGAGGTCTCGGCCGGGGGGCGGGCGTGCGTCCAGCGGGTCCTCAGGCGTACCACCCCGGCCAGGACTTCGGCCACGCCGTACTCCCCCGCGGCCTCCAGCGCCGCCGCGAGCCGGGCGTCCTTCCGGGCGGCGGCGCGGCGGCGCTCCGCGGGTGACCAGTGCCGGGCGAGGGGGACCACCGCCGCGCGCCGCAGCAGTTCGTCCTGCGCCCGCCAGGAGCCCCGGTCGCTCCCGGTGAGCCGGCTCGCCTCCCGGGCCTGGTGGCGGCGGTACTCCGCGGCCCGCATCGTCGCGACCACCACCACGGCCTCGCCCAACCCGTCCAGGTGCGCGGTCGTCAGGCCGCCGGCCCCCAGGTAATCCTGCAGTCCGTCCAGCCACAGCACGGCGCGTCGGCTGCGCGCGGCGAGCCGTACGGCCTCGGACAGAGCCGCCCGGGACAACGGCCGGACGAAGGCGTGCCGGGGATGGCGGGAGCGCACCACCTCGTAGGCGAGCCGGGTCGCGCCCGCCGCGGCCTCCCCCACCACCAGCGCGAACCGGGGGCGCGGTCCTGCCAGGGCCGCGCGCAGCAGCGCGTCGGCGTCCCGCTCCACGTACCCGGGCGTTCCGCCCGGCCCCTCGGCCGGACGGACTCCGGCCTGCTCCGGGCCGTCCAGGTGCCGCAGCAGCGGGATGCGGCCGCCCGGAGTGCGCCACACGCCGGCCGGGCCCGGATCGACGGGGTCCCGCGCCGACCCCCGGCCGCGTCCCCCGGGATCATCCGGTCGTGCGCGCCGTGCGAACCGTGCCGACATGCCGCCCCCACCACGTACCGTGTCGCTTCGCCGTTGCCCACGCGTCCGTTCGCGTACCCAACGAACCTGGGACGGGCGGCAGTTCCCCGGGGCGCCGCCCGGCGTTCGTCGCCCGGCGGCAGCGCTCCGAGGAGATGGCGGAACGGGTGCGGAACGGGTGGTGGCGGGCACCGTTCCGGGGGATGCGATGCTGGCGTCCCTGAGGCGGCTCGCCCAAGCGGACGGCTCGGTTCGGCGGTACCCCGTGCCGGCCGTACCGGAGGCGGTGGAGCCGACTTCGCGATAAGTGTTCGGGAAAAGTGTTATCGAGACCCCTCTCGACGGTCTCCCAGGTATTGGGCATCATCGACCGCCGGTACGGACAGGGAACATCACATGAGTACTCAGCACACGGCAGCGCTGGTGGCAGCGGCCCGCGCGGGCGATCCCCGCGCGCAGGACGAGCTGGTCAGCACCCACCTGCCGCTCGTCTACAACATCGTCGGGCGGGCCCTGAACGGGTCCTGCGACGTGGACGACGTGGTGCAGGACACGATGCTGCGGGCGCTCGACGGGCTGGGCGGCCTGCGGGCGGACGAGAGCTTCCGGTCCTGGCTGGTGGCGATCGCGATGAACCGGGTGCGGGCGCACTGGCAGGCCCGGCAGAACGGCCTCGGCCAGAGCGGCCTGGAGGCGGCGCAGGACGTCGCCGACCCCGGTGCCGACTTCGTGGACCTGACCGTCGCGCGCCTGAACCTGGCGGGCCAGCGCCGTGAGACGGCCCGCGCCACCAGGTGGCTGGAGCCCGACGACCGGGCGCTGCTGTCGCTGTGGTGGCTGGAGTGCGCAGGGGAGCTGACCCGGGCCGAGGTGGCCGCCGCGCTGGAGCTGCCCCCGCAGCACACCGGGGTGCGCGTCCAGCGGATGAAGGCCCAGCTGGAGGCGGCCCGGGTGGTGGAGCGGGCCCTGGAGGCCCAGCCGCCGTGCGAGGAGCTGCGGGCGGTGACCGCGGGCTGGAACGGCGCGCCCTCCGCCCTGTGGCGCAAGCGAATAGCCCGCCACGCCCGGGAATGCGTACGGTGCTCCGGCTTGTGGAGCGGGCTGGTTCCGGCGGAGGGGCTGCTGGCCGGGCTGGCTCTGGTCCCGGTCTCGGCGGCTCTGCTGGCAGGGTTGGACGCGGCCGGGGCGGCCGGGTCCGCCCCCGCGGGCGCCGCCTTCGCCGACGGCTCGGGGGCGGACTTCGCGAACGCCGCGACCCAGCTGTCCCCGGCGGTGTCCGGGCCCGGCCGCGCGGCCCGGCGCCGTTCGGGCGACCAGGCCGGAGCGGCCGGACCGGGCGCGGGCGAGGGGCAGGCCACCCGCGGCACGCTGCGCAAGCGGCGCCGCAGCCGCCGCCGGGTGATCGGCGGCGCCGTGATCGCGGCGTGTGTCGCGGGCGGCGGACTCGCCTACCTCGGCACGCTCCCGGGCTCCGGCGATTCCGAGGCGGGCGGTGGCGCGCCCGCGGCGCCGCTGGCCGCGCTCTCGGCGACCGAGTCGGGAGCGCCGCTGCCTTCCGCGTCGGCCTCCGCGTCGCCCTCTCCGTCGGCGTCCGCTTCGCCTTCGGCCTCCCCGTCGCCCTCGCCCTCGGCGTCGGCCTCGTCCTCCGCCGCGCCGAGCCCCAGTGCGAGCCCGACCCCGGCGCAGAGCCGCTCCAGCGCCCCCGCCCCGAAGCCCTCGGCCCCGGCGCCCGCGCCGGCTCCGCCGGGTGTCGCGGGCCAGGTGGTGGCCCTGGTCAACAAGGAGCGGGCCTCGGCCGGCTGCGGCCCGCTGAAGGAGGACGCGCAGCTCCGCGCGGCCGCTCAGGGGCATTCGGTCGACATGGCGAAGCGGGACTTCTTCTCGCACACCAGCCCCGACGGCGCGGACCCGGGCAAGCGGACGACCGCCTCCGGGTACCGCTGGTCGACGTACGGGGAGAACATAGCCCGGGGGCAGCAGACGGCCCAGTCGGTGATGGAGTCCTGGATGAACAGCTCGGGGCACCGTGCGAACATCCTGAACTGCGCGTTCAAGGACATAGGTGTCGGCATCCACCAGGGTGCGGGCGGCCCCTGGTGGACGCAGAACTTCGGCGCCCGCTGACCGGCGCCGCGGGCCCGGCGCGATCCGAAGGGGCCCGGCACGATCCGAGCGGGACGGACTAGTGGTGGAAGCCCGACCTCGGCTCCGAGGTCGGGACGGGCGGCGGCGTGGCCGTCAGGTGTTCGACGGCCCGGCGCAGGTCCGCGACGAGGAGGGCGATCTGGTCGCGGGTCACGCCGTGTCGGACCAGGACCCTCTGGATGACCGTCTCCTGACGGTCGGCCGGCAGCGGGTACGAGGGCACCTGCCAGCCGCGCATCCGCAGCCGGTCCGAGAGGTCGTAGAGGGAGAACCCGGCCGAGGCCGGATCGGTGAGGGTGTAGGAGACGGCCGGCAGGGCGCCCCGCCCGTCGTACAGCAGGGTGAAGGGTCCCATCGCGGCGATCTCGCGGGCCAGGTACTGGGCGGTCTCGGCGCAGGCGAGCTGCACGCGCCGGTAGCCGCCCCGGCCGAGGCGTAGGAACAGGTAGTACTGGGCGATGATCTCCCCGCCCGGGCGGGAGAAGTTGAGGGCGAAGGTCGGCATGTCGCCGCCGAGGTAGTCCACGTCGAAGACCAGGTCCGCGGGGAGCAGGTCGGCGGTGCGCCAGACGATCCAGCCGACGCCGAGCGGCGCGAGGCCGTACTTGTGGCCGGAGGTGTTGACGGACGCGACGCGCGGCAGCCGGAAGTCCCAGACCACGTCCGGGTGGAGGAAGGGCGCGACGAAGCCGCCGCTGGCGGCGTCCACGTGGATCGGGACGTCCCAGCCCCGCTCGGCCTGGATGCGGTCGAGCTCGGCGGCCAGTTCGGCGACGGGCTCGTAGTCGCAGGTGTAGGTGACGCCGAGGATGGCGACGACGCCGATGGTGTTCTCGTCGACGTGCATGGCGAGCTGGTGGGGCCGCAGGCCGGTGGCGCCCGGCTCCAGGGGGACTTGGCGCAGTTCGACGTCGAAGTAGCGGGCGAACTTCTCCCAGCAGATCTGGACCGGCCCGCAGACCAGGTTGGGCCGGTCGGCGGGCAGCCCCTGGGCGCGGCGGCGCTCGCGCCAGCGCCATTTGAGGGCGAGCCCGCCGAGCATGGCGGCCTCGCTGGAGCCGGTGGTGGAACAGCCGGTCCCGGTGGTGCCCTCGGGTGCGTTCCAGAGGTCGGCGAGGATGTTGACGCAGCGGGACTCGATCTCCGCGGTCTGCGGGTACTCGTCCTTGTCGATCATGTTCTTGTCGAGGCACTCGTTCATCAGGCGGTGCACGCCGTCGTCCGACCAGGTGGTGCAGAAGGTGGCCAGGTTCTGGGCGGCGTTGCCGTCGAGGAGGAGCTCGTTGTGCAGGAGCTGGTAGACGACCTCGGTGGGCGAGTGGTCCTCGGGCATCCGGTACTTGGGGAGGATCTGGCCGCTGAGGGCGGACGCGAACACGTCCGAGTCGGCGTCGGGGCCGCGTACGTCCTTCGTCTCATGAAGAGCCATATCGGGACTATAGGTGAATGCCCCCCATATACACCTGAAGTGACTCGGGAGAACCGGGGGACGACTGCGCAGGCAGCCCGGCGCGGCCCGGCGGCCGGTCCACCCCGCTCCTTCCGGCCGACTCTGGACTGTGACCCCTCCCATAGCGTCCCGGGTCCACCGGAGAAATTACCGTCCAGTAGGGTTACCCGCGTAGATCTTCCCGTCCGAGCCGCTGGAGCCGGTACGGACGGGAAGATCATCCAACTTGTTCTATAAGCAACTTATCGGTTCATGTCCGGATACCGGTCACCGAACTCCGGCGCCCTGATACCTCTTCGGGTCATGAAGAAGATCACCCGCCGGCAGGCTTTGGGTACCACTGCCGGTGCACTCACCGTCCTCGGCATCACCGCAGCCGCCACGAGCGCAAGCGCCGACACCTCCGCGGCCACACCCACCGCCGCGGGCACCGTCGACGAGGTCTACAAGGGTCGACGCATCCAGATCACCCCGGGCGGAGGCGGCCACCACGGCGGCCACCACTCCCCCGGCCTGCCCACCGTCCGAATAGACGGCCGCGAACTGCACGTGATGCGGAACGCCGACGGCACCTGGATCAGCGTGATCAACCACTACGAGACCTTCGCCGACCCGGCCTCGCTGGCCCGCGCCGCCGTGCGCGAGCTCCAGGGCGCCGTCCTCGCGCCGTTCGCACCGATGGGAGGCGCGGCATGACCGTGCGCAAGAACCAGGCCGCGCTCACCCCCGAGGAGAAGCGCGCCTTCACCGCGGCCCTGGTGGAGCTGAAGCGCAACGGCAGCTACGACCGCTTCGTGACCACCCACAACGGGTTCATCATGAGCGACACCGACTCGGGCGACCGGGTCGGCCACCGCTCGCCCTCCTTCCTCCCCTGGCACCGGCGCTTCCTGCTGGAGTTCGAGGCGGCGCTGCAGAAAGTGGACCCGAGCGTCGCGCTCCCGTACTGGGACTGGACCGTCGACCGCACCCCCCGCGCCTCCCTGTGGGCCGCCGACTTCCTCGGCGGCACCGGGCGGGCCCGCGACGGGCAGGTCCTCGACGGACCGTTCGCGTACGCCACGGGCAAATGGAACGTGAACGTACGGGTGGACGGCCGCGCCTACCTGCGGCGCGCGCTCGGGGAGGGCGTCGCGCAGCTGCCGACCAAGGCCGAGGTGGACGCCGTGCTCGCCATGCCGGTGTACGACGCGGCGCCCTGGAACAGCTCGTCGAGCGGCTTCCGCAACAACCTGGAGGGCTGGCGCGGGGCCAACCTGCACAACCGGGTGCACGTGTGGGTCGGCGGCCAGATGGGCACCGGCGTCTCGCCCAACGACCCGGTGTTCTGGATGCACCACGCCTACGTGGACAAGCTGTGGGCCGACTGGCAGGCGCGCCACCCGCAGTCCACCTACCTGCCCGCGGCCGGCACGCCGAACGTGGTCGACCTGGGCGACACCATGCGGCCGTGGAACGACGTGACCCCGGCCGAGATGCTGGACCACCGGAAGTTCTACACGTTCGACACCGAGCCCGCCGCGGCGGCCAGCCAGCGGTAGTGCAGTTCGGGGCGGCCGACCTGGCCGTACCGGGGGGTGCGGTCCGCGCGGCCGGTCTCCACCAGGTGCTCCAGGTAGCGGCGGGCGGTGATCCGGGAGATCCCGGCCGCCTCGGCCGCCCCGGCGGCCGTCATCCCCTCGGGCGCCGACCTCAGCAGCGCGGCGACCCGGTCCAGGGTGGGCGCACTCAGCCCCTTGGGGAGCTCGGCGGGGCGGGGCGCGCGCAGGGCGGCCATCGCCCGGTCGACGTCGTCCTGCCCGGCCGCCTCGCCCGCCGTGGCGCGGAACTCGGCGTAGCGCAGCAGGCGTTCGCGCAGGGTCGGGAAGGCGAAGGGCTTCAGGACGTACTGGACCACGCCGAGGGAGACGCTCTCGCGGACCACGGCCAGGTCGCGGGCCGAGGTCACGACGATCACGTCGACGGGGTGCCCGGCGGCGCGCAGCCCGCGCGCGAAGCGAAGGCCGTGCCCGTCGGGCAGCGCGAGGTCGAGCAACAGCAGGTCGACCCGGGTCCGCTCCAGGACCCGGGCGGCCTCGGCGAGCGAGTGCACGGCGCCGACGGCGGTGAAGCCGGGGACCCGGCCGACGTAGAGCGCGTGCGCGTCGGCGGCGACCGGGTCGTCCTCGACCACCAGCACCCGCACGCCCGGCCCGCTCATACGGGCTCCTCCCCGGTCCGCGGCCGCGGTATCCGAGGCGGCCCGACCACCGGTCCGGAACCCACGCCGCCGGAACCCACGCCCCCGGGGCCCGCGCGCCCGGGGCTTCCGTCCCCGGGGCCCACGCTCCCGGGGCCCGCGTCGCGCCCGGGGCTCCCGTCCCCGGGGCTCCCGCCCTCGGGGCTCCCGCCCTCGGGGCCCGCGTGCCCCTCCGGGCCGACGGCCCGACGCTCCCCCGCCGGGTCGCCGCCGGCGTCGGACGGCGGGTCCGCCAGGGGCAACCGGACCGTGAACTCGGCTCCGCCGCCCGGTCCCCGGGCCGCGGTCGCCGCCCCGCCGTAGCGGCCGGCCACCTGGCGGACCAGCGCGAGGCCGAGCCCGCGCCCCTCCCCCTTGCCGGACCAGCCGCGGCGGAACACGTCCACCCCCTCGGGCAGGCCCGGGCCGTTGTCGGCGACCCGCAGCAGCAGCTCCCCGCCCGCCGGCCGCAGGGTCACCGCGATCCGGGCCGCCGGTACGCCCGCCACGGCGTCGACCGCGTTGTCGATCAGATTGCCCAGGACCGTGACCAGGTCGCGGGCCGGCGGCAGCGCCCCGCCTCCGTCCAGACGGCGGCTGTCGGGGGTGACGACCAGCTCGACCCCCCGCTCGTGCGCCTGGGCGGCCTTGCCGAGCAGCAGCGCCACCAGGACCGGCTCTCCGACCGCGGTGATCACCTCGTCGGTGAGCGCCTGGGCCAGCTCCAGCTCGGCGGTGGCGAAGTCCACCGCCTCGCGCTCGCGGCCGAGTTCGATGAGGGAGACCACGGTGTGCAGGCGGTTGGCGGCCTCGTGGGCCTGGGAGCGCAGGGCCTGCGTGAAGCCGCGTTCGTGGTCCAGCTCGCCCGTGAGCGCCTGGAGTTCGGTGTGGTCGCGCAGGGTGACCACGGTGCCGCGGCGGCCGCCGCCCGCGACGGGCGAGCTGTTGACGACCAGGACCCGGTCCGCGGTCAGGTGCACCTCGTCCACCCGCGGCCGGTCGGCCAGCAGCGCCCCCGTCAGGGGCGCGGGCAGCCCCAGCTCGGCGACGGCCGCGCCCCGCACGCCGCCGCGCAGGCCGAGCAGTTCGCGGCCGGCGTCGTTGATGAGGGTGATCCGGCGCTGTCCGTCGAGCATCAGCAGCCCCTCGCGTACTCCGTGCAGGGCCGCCTGGTGGTAGTCGTACATGCCGCTGAGCTCGGCGGCGTTCATGCCGTGGGTGTGCCGGCGCAGGCGGGCGTTGACGATGTAGGTGCCCATGCCCCCGAGCGCGAGGGCCGCGGCCGCCACCCAGACCAGGGCGGAGAGCTGCGAGCCCAGCCGGTCGCTGATCGCGCGGACGGTGATGCCTGCGCTGACCATGGCGACGACCCGGCCGTCGTCGTCGAGGGGGGTGACCACGCGGATGGAGGGGCCGAGGGTTCCGGTGTAGGTCTCGCTGAAGGTTTCGCCGCGCAGCGCGGGGGCGGTGTTGCCGAGGAAGCGCTCGCCGATCCGGCGCGGGTCGGGGTGGGTCCAGCGCCGCCCGTCGGGGGCCATGATCGTGACGAAGTCCACGCCTGAGTCGACCCGGACCCGCTCCGCGTAGGGCTGGAGCCGGGCCGAGGGGTCGCTCCCGCGCGCTGCCGCCCGTACCGCCTCCCGGACGGACGGGGAGTCGGCCACGGCGAACGCGACGGCCCGGGCCTGGCGCCGGGCGGCCTCCTCGGCCTGGCCGCGGGCGGTCGCGTACGCGAAGACGGCGCAGCCGGCGACGACGACGGCCACCAGCAGCACCTGCATGGCGAAGAGCTGGCCGGCGAGGCTGCGCGGCGGCCGGGGCAAACGGAACATGGCGCTCAGTGTGCACCCGGCCGTGAACTCAATGAACGCAAGGGTGACCGGGGTCACAGCGCGGGCGATGGTCCTCCCGGGACGTATTCACCACCAGGAGGCATCGTGGCCGCCAGGCGCGACAGAACGCACTTTCTCTACATCGCGGTGATCGCCGCGGTGCTCCTCGGCATCGCCGTCGGCTTCGCCGCACCGGGCGTTGCCGTGGAGCTCAAGCCGCTGGGCACCGGCTTCGTGAACCTGATCAAGATGATGATCTCGCCCGTGATCTTCTGCACCATCGTGCTGGGCATCGGCTCGGTCCGCAAGGCCGCCAAGGTGGGCGCGGTGGGCGGGCTCGCCCTCGGCTACTTCATGGTGATGTCCACGGTCGCGCTGGCCATCGGGCTGGTGGTCGGGAACCTGCTGGAGCCGGGCAGCGGCCTGCACCTCACCGAGGCGGCGCGCAGCGCGGGCGAGGCGCAGGCGAAGGCGGGCGGCGCCGAGAGCACCTCGGAGTTCCTGCTCGGGGTCATCCCGACCACGCTGGTGTCCGCCTTCACCGGCGGCGAGGTGCTCCAGACACTGCTGGTGGCGCTGTTGTGCGGCTTCGCGCTCCAGGCGATGGGGGCCGCGGGCGAGCCGGTGCTGCGCGGGATCGGACACCTGCAGAAGCTGGTGTTCCGGATTCTGGCGATGATCATGTGGGTGGCGCCGGTGGGCGCATTCGGGGCCATCGCGGCGGTGGTCGGGGCGACCGGCATCGACGCGCTGAAGTCCCTGGCCGTCATCATGATCGGCTTCTACACGACGTGTCTGCTCTTCGTGTTCGTGGTCCTGGGCACACTGCTGCGGGTGTGCACGGGGGTCAGCGTGTTCGCCCTGCTGCGCTACCTGGGCCGGGAGTTCCTGCTCATCCTGTCCACCTCCTCCTCGGAGTCCGCGCTGCCCCGGCTGATCGCGAAGATGGAGCACCTGGGGGTTTCGCGCCCGGTCACCGGGATCACGGTGCCGACCGGATACTCCTTCAACCTGGACGGCACCGCGATCTACCTCACGATGTCCTCGCTCTTCGTCGCGGAGGCGATGGGCAAGCCGCTCGCACTCGGCGAGCAGATCTCCCTGCTGCTGTTCATGATCATCGCGTCGAAGGGGGCCGCCGGGGTCACCGGCGCCGGACTCGCCACCCTCGCCGGCGGCCTCCAGTCGCACCGGCCCGAACTGGTCGACGGGGTCGGCCTGATCGTGGGCATCGACCGGTTCATGAGCGAGGCGCGGGCCCTGACGAACTTCGCGGGCAACGCGGTCGCGACGGTCCTCATCGGCACGTGGACCAAGGAGTTCGACCACGCGCGCGCAGCCGAGGTCCTCGCGGGACGGCTGCCGTTCGACGAGACCACGCTGGTCGACGACGGCCACGGCGACGAGGCCGCCGCACCCGCGAGGACTCCGGCCGCCGTGCCGGTCCAGCCGGATGCCGACAAAGACGGCGTACCGGCCTGACCGGGGAGGCCGGCAGGGGTCCGGCCGGGCAGGGCTCGCCCCCACGGTGCCCAGCCCGACCGGACCCGACACCGCTCAGGCAAGAGCGATTTTCAGCCATCCACAGGGGAACGGGCGTGCTGTAAAAGGTACTTCCATATCGGGGCACGCGTCTGACATCTTGCGTCCACCACTCGTTTCGTACGGCCCGGTAAGCGCCATCCGCGCGCCACCGGGTCATCGGAGGACGCATTGATACCCCACATATCCAGCCGACCTCGACGCACCCTGGTGCTGGCGGCCGCGCTCGGCGCCGCCCTGGCTTTCGGGGCACCCGCCGCGCTCGCCGGCACCGCCCCCGTCTTCCCGTCCGGCCAGGCCGCCCCGTCCGGCGTCCAGACGGCCCCCGCCGCGGCGCCGGCTTCCCAGAGTGCGACCTGGGTTGCCGGCACCCGCGCCTACCTCGTGCTCACCGCCCCCGGTGACACCTCGGCCGTCCGCTCCGCGGTGGCCGCCAACGGCGGCACGGTCTTCCAGTACTACGACGCCGTGGGCGTGATCGTCGCCCACTCCGCCTCCGGCGGCTTCGCCGCCACGATGCGCGGGGTGAGCGGGGTCCAGCAGGTGGGCGCCACCCGCACCTCGGACGTTCCGGCGGACGCCTACAACCCGGCGCTGCCCGCCAACCCGGCGCAGTCCGCGACCGGTTCGGGCGAGCCGGTGCGTGCCGACATGACCCAGATCAAGGCCGACCAGGCCTGGGCCGTCACCACCGGGTCCGCCTCCGTCAAGGTCGGCATCCTGGACACCGGTGTGGACGACCAGCACCAGGACCTGGCCCCGAACTTCAACGCGGCCGACTCCGCGTCCTGCGCGTACGGCAAGCCGGACACCCGCGCCGGCGCCTGGCGCGACGTCGGCACCCACGGCACACACGTGGCCGGTACGGTCGCGGCGGCCAAGAACGGCAAGGGCGTCATCGGTGTCGCCCCGGGCGTGAAGATCTCCTCGGTCCGCATCGCCGAGCCCGCCACCTCGATGTTCTTCGCCGAGAACACCATCTGCGGGTTCATGTGGGCCGGCGACCACGGGTTCAAGGTCACCAACAACAGCTACTACACGGACCCGTGGCAGTTCAACTGCCCGGACAACGCCGACCAGGCCGCCATCATCGAGGGCGTCCGGCGCGCCCAGGCGTACGCCGAGGGCAAGGGCTCCCTCCAGGTGGCGGCCGCCGGCAACTCCAACATGGACCTGGCGAACAAGAGGACCGACACGGCGAGCCCGAACGACTCGACCCCGGTCACCCGCACGATCACCAACGCCTGCCTGGACATCCCGACCGAGCTCCCGGGCGTGGTCACGGTCTCGGCGATGGGCACCACCGCCAAGGCGTCGTACTCCAACTTCGGGCTCAACGTCGTCGACGTCACGGCGCCCGGCGGCGACGCCACCGGCATCTACAGCACCCTGCCGGGCGGCAAGTACGGCAGCATGAGCGGCACCTCCATGGCCTCCCCGCACGTCGCGGGCGTGGCCGCGCTGCTGGTGAGCACCAACCCGGGCATCACCCCGGCGCAGCTCCGCGACAAGCTGGCCACACAGGCCAACGACGTCGCCTGCCCCTCGGACAGCCGCTGCACCGGCACCACCGCCAAGAACGGCTTCTTCGGGGAGGGTCAGGTCGACGCCCTCAAGGCCGTCGGCGCCACCCCGCCCCCGGGCAAGTACTTCGAGAACCAGGGCGACTTCGCGATCGGTGACAACACCACCGTGGAGAGCCCGATCACCGTCAGCGGTGTGACCGGCAACGCCCCGGCCGCCCTCAAGGTGGGCGTGACCATCGCGCACACCTACATCGGCGACCTCAAGGTCGACCTCGTCGCCCCCGACGGCACCCTCTACACCGTCCACAACCGCGCGGGCGGCGCCACCGACAACATCAACCAGACCTACACCGTCAACGCCTCCTCCGAGGCCGCGAACGGCACCTGGAAGCTCCGGGTCAACGACAACGCCGGCGGCGACACCGGCAAGATCGACTCCTGGAACCTCACCTTCTAGTACGTGCACGGCCCGGCGGGCCACCGGGGCGCGGTCGCGCCCCGGTGGCCCGCGCCCGTTCGGGGTCCGTGCGCGGCGGGCGCGAACGGGCCGGCGGGCGCGAAGGGGCGCGGCGGGCGCACCGGATCGCGTCCGTGCCGGGCCGGCCGGGGCCGGCCCTACCGGGTCCGCAGGACGCAGTCCCCGCAGAAGCCGCCGCCGGGCCCCCTGTAGTAGAGGCAGCAGCTGCGCCGTACGAAGGCGACACCGAGCCCCGGTTCGTGGAGGAGGGTTCCCGTCCCCTCCAGGGCGCCGCCGTCGCCCAGCAGGGCGGCGGCCGCCGTCACCGCCGCATCGCCCTCGACCCGGTCGGTCAGCACCCGCAGCGCCCCGACGAGGCCCGCCGCCGCATTGCCCCGCAGGACCTTCGGCGAGACGGCGAACCGTTCGCGCAGTCCCGCGCCCAGCGGTGCCAGGTTCCCCAGGACGGTCTCTCCCAGCGCTCCGGCCGGCAGGTACGCCGGCTCGGGGAGCCACAGCTCCAGCGAGCCGGCGCCGGGCAGCCGCCACCACACGCGGTCGGGGGCCAGGTCGGGCACCCGACCGGCCAGTGCGAGGCAGCCGAGCCCGAGCGACCACAGCCGCGAGGCGATCCCGAACTGCGCGGTCGAGGCGGCCACCCGGCCCGGTCCGGTGCCGATCCGGCGGCCCACCTCCGCGACGTACGGCCCGAGCGGCTCCCCGTACAGCTCGCCGAGCGGCCGGAATCCGGGACCGGGCGGCTCCTTCCCGTACGGCACGGTGAAGAAGGGGCCGACGGCGGCCAATCGCCGCAGTACGTCGTCGTCCAAGGCCGGGCTCCCCCTCGATGGGTCGGGCACGCACCGGGCGGCCGCCCGCCCGCGCGTCTGCGTCCCGATGGTCTCAGGCCGCGGGCACGGCCCCGCGCGGGGGCCCGCGCCTGGCACCCGGCGCGGGGACCACATCGGCCCGCGGGGCCGGCGGACGCCGCCGAAGCTGCCGCTCACCGGCCTGTACGGCACCGGATCGCTTGGTGGCAGCATGGATCACCTCGGCAACCACAAGCCGAGTACGAGCAACCGGTTCAATGTGGTTCTGGTCATCAAGCAGGGTCACAAGCCCGGTGGCTTCTTCGTCGAGACCGCCTATCCCGTGTAAGGAGCTGCATCATGCACGACCCCGCAGCGCAACACGAGTGGATCGCCTTCGACTTCGGCGTGACCGCGCTCGGAGCCTCCTTCCACGGGGACTGGATGCTTGGCGCCGGCAACGAGCTGGAGCACATCCGCACCTACCTGGGCCCGGCACCGGCCTCCGGCCGCCTCTCTCTGCTTGTAGAGGACGTGCTGCGGCTGCGGGACTCCGGCCTGGACGGTGATGAGCTCAACCTGCTGTGGCGGGCCACGGATCCGCCGCTCGGTGGGTCTCCGGAGATCCGGGGGGCCGAGCGCGCATGGCTGGACCGGCTGCTGACCGTGGTCCTTCCAGTCGCGCGGGCGCGTGGTGCCACGGCGTTACCGATGAGCCATCCCCGGTGTGCACCGGACGGCACGAGTGCGGCGGCGACCGAGCACCGGCGACTGACGGCAGAGGTGGTGGACTTGATCGGCCTGCTCGACCAGCGGGCCGAGGGGCACTACCCCCTGGCTCGGACCCGCCGGGCTCTGGTTCGGTGCGCTGAAACGGTGTGCTCGGAGCTTGCCTTCCGCTTCCTGCTCCATACCGCCAACCAGTTCTGGTCTCGTCTGTCGCCCGAAACGTACGGCCGCCTGGAGCACGTGAGTACAGCGTTCGGGCACGGCCCGCACGTGGTCGACGCGGTCGAGTACCTCATAGAGCAACCGGCCGAGTGACCCGTGCCGGGTCTTGGTCCGCAGCCACAGACGGACGTTGAAGTAGTGGGTCGGTGGCCGGCCCGCAAGGGGCCCGCTGCGAGGCCACACGTCGCGTGGCCCCCGGGGTGCGCGAGGTGACAGTCAGGCTCCCTCCCCCGGACGGGGGAGGGGGTCGGTACCAGCGGTGGAGGTGGCCCGGCCGTTGCTCGCTGCAGGATGAATCCATGCCCCGATCGCACCGGAAACACCTGGCCGCAGCCTCCACCGCCTGCCTCGGCGCCCTCGCCTACACCGTCAGCAAAGTGGACCTGGCGAGCGAGGGCGAGCTGGGCATGCCGGGCTTCCCCGCGCCGGTTGAGGCCTACGCCGCCGTCACCGACGTCGAGACCGCCCAACTCGCCAACGCCGCCCTCGGCCTGCTGATGGCCGTCGTTGCCCTGCTCCTCGTACGCCTGCCGCGGACCCGGCTCGTCCGATGGCCGGCGCTCGTCGTCTCCTGGGCGGGCATCGCAATGGTGGGAGCCGGCGTCCTCGGCTTCGGCGCCCGCGCGGCGGGCCTCGCGCCGAGCCTGGGCGCCAGGCCTCCCCACATGCCCACCGCGCTCGCGGCATTGCTCGTCGGCGCCGTATGGGCGACGGCCTGGACCATCGCCACCGTCTTCGCCACGCGCAGCAGCCGCGGGCGGCGTACCACCAGCGTGGACCTGTGAATGTCAGAGTCACCATCCGGCGCACACCTCCCGCAGTGCCGAGGCACGCTCGCCCCGCCGGCGCGGCCCCCGGAGGAGACTGCCGCCCGTCGGCGCCCTCCGCCCTGGTCCGGGCGGCCGCGTTCGCCACGACTGCCGGTGGACGACGGCGGTCATGCGGCCCAGCTGCGGCAGGACGGTGTTCAGGTGCGCCGATATGGTGCAGCCGTCGGGCTACGGGCAATAGTTAGACTTCCTTTTGAAATCTGGATAGCACGTCTAACATCGGGAGGGCAGGGTGCGCGCCGGGCCGCAAGACCCGGCGGCAGCACGTCGAGCGAGCAGAATCCGGACCCGCCCATGAATGCCGAACAGCACTCAGCCGTCCCCGCCCCCGGCCTCTACGACCGGTCCGGAAGGCGCTACTCCCTGGACGACCCCCGCTGGCGGGGCGAGGACGGCAGCCCCCTCGCCGTCAGTGCACTGCCGGGTCTGCGCCCCGAGCAGATCGACACCGCCGAACGGTCCCTGTGGCGGTACCACGCGGCCCTGCCCGTTTCTGCAGCGCGCCGGGTCAGCCTGGGCGAAGGGTGTACGCCGATGGTCCCGGTCGACTGGGGTGGCCGACGTGTCCACTTCAAGCTGGAGTGGTTCAACCCGACCTCCAGCTTCAAGGACCGTGGCGTATCGGTGATGATGTCCCATCTCGCGGCGCACGGCGCCGACCGCGTACTGGAGGACAGTTCGGGCAACGGCGGTTCCGCGGTGGCCGCCTACGCCGCCGCTGCCGGGATCCGCGCCAAGATCATCGTTCCCACCGCCACCTCCGCGGCGAAGATCCTCCAGGCCCGCGCCTACGGAGCCGAGATCGAGCTCGTGGGCGGCACCCGCGACGAGGTCGCGGACGAGGCGATCCGGCAGTCGGAGCAGATCCCCTACGCCAGCCACAACTGGCACCCCATGTTCATCCAGGGCACCAAGACCATCGCCTACGAGATGTGGGAGTCCCTCGGTTTCACCGCGCCCGACAACGTCGTCCTCGTGGCCGGGGCCGGCAGCAACATCATCGGGTGCGACCTCGCGTTCGGCGAGCTGCTCGGCGCCGGTCAGATCGACCGGCGCCCCCGCCTGTTCGTCGGGCAGCCCGAGCACTGGGCGACCATCGCCGACACGTTCAACGGCGTCGACCCGGCCGGCCGGGGCGAGCGGGTGCCGACGATCGCCGAGGGTGCGTCCATCGCCCACCCGGTCCGGCTGCCCGAGGCGGTGGAGGCCCTCCGGCGTTCCTCCGGCGCCGCCTACGCCGTCCCCGAAGCGGAGATCCACGCAGCGGTCCGCGCACTGAGCGCGCGAGGCTTGTACGCGGAGCCCACCAGCAGCGTCGCCGCGGCGACCCTCGATCACTTCATCGCGACCGGAGAGATCGCTCCGGATGAGACGACCGTGGTCGTACTCACCGGTGCGGGGCTGAAGTCCGCCGAGTCCATGGCCGTGGTGTTCGCCGGGCACGGCGACGGCACTCAGGCATCGGGCAGCGCTCGATGACCCGCCCCACCGGCCGCCCGGCCGACGAACGTGCCCACCCGGCGGACGAACGCGCCCGGTCGGATGACGAACGCGCCGACCAGCCCGCCGTACCGGAAGACGGGCGCTTCCTACCGGAGGACGAGCACCTCGTACGGGAAGCGGAGCGCATTGCTGTCGCCGTCGGGCGCATGTTCCCGGGTCTGTGCGAGGTCGTCCTGCACGATCTGCGCCGACCCGACTGCGCCATCCGCGCCATCGAGAACAACCTGTCCGGACGGCAGCTCGGCGATCCCGCCACCGAACTGGGCCTGCGCCGCATCGCGGACCCCGACTACCCCAGCGTCATCCAGAACTACAGCAACCAGTTCCCCGACGGACGCCCGGCCAAGAGCACCTCGATCGGCATCAAGAACGCCGAGGGGCGTTACGTAGCGGCCCTGTGCCTGAACCTGGACGTCAGCACGCTGTCCCCGCTGGCCCTGACCCTCGCCAACCTCGTCGCCACGGATGCCGAACACCGCGGTGGGGCCTTGGAGACACTGCGCGACCGCACCGGACGCGAACTGCGCTCGGCCATCGACTCCTTCGCGGCGCAGCGCTCCAGCACCCCGCGTGGCCTCACCCGTGACCAGAAGCGTGAGCTGGTGCGGCACCTGCATCGCGAGGGTTTCTTCGAGACCCGCAGCTCCGCACAGCTCATCGCCGACCAGCTCGGCGTCTCCCGGGCGACCGTCTACAACTACACGAAGCAGCCGTCCCGGTGAACGTCCTCAAAGCCTCCTGGTGGAGCTGGTCGAGACCGTCGGCCCCGTGCGGTTGCCCGCGTCGCTGAAGGACCGCTGCTCCTTGCCGGTGTGTGCGGCTGTCAGTGGAAGATGTCCATGAGGTCCGCCCAGGAACCTGCGTCGGCGGCGGGGCGGGCCCGCATCGGGAGCGGATCCGGGTAGGTCTCCGCTGCGGCCCTCGCGCGGACGATGCGGGGCCCACCGCACGCCTCGACCGCGAAGGCGCCGAAAACCTTGGCGAACGCGGCCGGATCGCGGAACTCCACGCCGAACGCCCGGCCGTCCCGCAGCGGCACCCACACCACCCGGTCGCACCGTGTCCATTCCAGCACCGGCTGGTCGTCCGCAGTTGACCGCCCCTCCAGCCACAGCCGCGCCACGTGCAGCAGGTTCACCTTCTCCATCGGCAGTCGCTTGCGCCGCAGCCGCAGTTCACGCGTCGTCAGCTCGACGCGCTGGTCCTTCTTCGGGTACCAGGCGACGCCGATCCCGAACGGCACCCACAGCAGGATTCCGATCATCGGCCAGACCACAGCGTCGCCCCACGACCGGAGCAGCCCGCCGTCCAGCAGGTACAGGGTCCCGAAGACCAGGACCCACTTCGCCGTCATCCGCCAGAACCCGCTGCCCTGCCGGTACAGAACCCGCCGCTTCGCCGCCATCGCCATGCCCGCACGCTATCTTCCGCCCCGCGACTCGCCGTAGGCACCCTTCGACACCGCGCCGGAGCAGCGCCGGCAGGGCGCGGCGGCCGGCCCTGGCCCGCCCTCGCGGGCCGGCCGCCGCGGCGTCAGAGGTGCGCCCGGGTCACGGGCGGTCGCGCGGCTCGTCCACCAGGTAACGGACCGCACTGACCACGTACGGCCCGTGCCCGAACGCCGCACTGACGCGTTCCAGGCGCTCATACGTCGCCGGAGACAGGCGCGAGCAGAACGGGCCGGTGGCGCAGAGCAGGAAGCGGAAGGCCAGTTCCGAACAGACCGTCTCCGCGCAGCGTACGAGCGCCCGGCGGGTGGGCGCCAGCGGTGTGTAACTCCAGGACTGCCGCTGGTCGAGCATCCCGACCAGTCCCACGACGTCCGCCGTCATCCGCCGGTGCTCGGCTGCCGCCGCACTCGTTCCGTCCGGCACGCACGCGGGGTACGTCGAGCAGGAGGCTGCCGAGGCGCCCCGGGACCGCGCGATGGGGACGACGCAGGACAGCACCTCCTGCACCCACTCCCGCTCCTTGCCCGGGATTCCCGGAGCGCCGAGCGATATGTCCGTGGCGTACCACAGCAGGCTGATCTCCTCGCCGCTGAGGCCGGAATCCTCCAGCCTCAGGAGGTCCTCGATGAGCAGGATCACAGGGGTCGGGTCGCCCTCCGCGCCGTACCGCTGCGCGATGTGGTCCAGCGCAGTGTCGGCACAGTTGGACCAGTCGCGGTGGAAGGATGTGCCCAGGTCGGTCGCTCCGAAGTCGAAGGTGAGATTGTCCTGCTCCGTGACGGGGTTGTGCATGTGGGGATTCTTCTACAGCGGGTAGGCGGTGTGGACGTAGAACCGCCGGGTTTGTGGCCACGCTTGGCAGCGAGGATCACTTTGCGTCTGTTGCTTGTCGTGGGACTGTAGTTGCCCAGGTGGTCCATGCTGCCGCCGAGTGATCCGGTGCCGCATGTCCCGGTGAGGGTCAGCTGCTGCTTCCCATTGGCCTTGCCGACATCCGCGACCCACTTCCTGACTTCGGCCCCCTTCTCGGCGACGAGCCGGTTGACGGCCTTCCGCGCGAGGTCGGCGCTCGACCAGCGGGAGTTGGGGGTGGGCCGGCCCGTCCTGCGCCGGGTCCGTCCCGCAGGGAAGGAGCGCGCCGACGGCGGCGCTTGACCTCCACCGGACTTGAGCCATGAGAGTGTCCTCATGACACTCTCAGCACAACGACATGCGGCGGTTCGGAACTGGATCAAGAGCACGGCGTGCTCCTTGACGACCGTTGCCCCCCTGGCGCCGTCGGAGGACCTGCGGCCTCTCTTGGGCATGCTCGGGGAAGACGCGGCTGTGGTGGGCTACGGCGCCGGGACACGCGGAGCGCATGAACTCTTCGCGATGCAGGTGCGCATTGCCCGGCTGGTTCGACGTCCTTCCTTGTCCACGTGCGGCACGTGACGCCGGCCCGCCCGCTCCGCGTCGAGTCCCCACCGAACCCGGAACGGTTCAGATGCCGGTAGAGAGTGCCACGTGGCGCCATTCGTCAAGTTCACGTCGCACCCGGTCCAGCTTCGCCTCGACACGCTCGATCGCATCCGCGCCCAACTGCAGTCGCAGCGGCGGATCGGTGACCTCGGTGATGTCGACGATGGCTTTCGCTGCCTTCACCGGGTCTCCTGGCTGACGGCCGTCGTAGTTGGCCAGTGCCTCGCGCACCGGCCCCGCGCCGACGACGTAGTCCTCGATGGAGGCCGGTTCGACCTGCATGCTCGCCGAACGGTTGAGGAAGTCCGTGCGGAAACCGCCCGGCTCCACGATCGTGACACGTACGCCCAGCGGGGCCAGTTCGCCGTGCAGCGCCTCGGAGATGCCCTCGAGGGCGAACTTCGACGCCCCGTACAAGCCCGCCGCCGGCGCCGTGGCGAAGCCGCCCACGGAGCCGATGTTCAGGACATGTCCGGATCGCTGGGCGCGCAACGTCGGCAGGGTTGCCCGCAATGTGTTGAGCACGCCGAACACATTGACGTCGAAGAGAGCGCGGGCGGATCTGTCGGACGTTTCCTCGATCGCGCCCACGAGGCCGTAGCCGGCGTTGTTGACCACGACGTCGATCCGCCCGAACTCCGCCAGGCCCGCCTCCACAGCGGCCGTCAACTGCTCGGGGTTGGTCACGTCCGCGCTGATCGCCAGCAAGCCGTCCGTCTTCCCCGGGTACGCCATACGCACCGCCTCCGCGTCCCGTGCTGTCGCGATCACGCTGTGCCCGCGCTCCTGCGCCTCGCGGGTGATCTCCGCGCCGAGCCCACGCGATGCACCGGTGACAAACCAAACGCTCATGCTCTCCCCTTGTTCCGATCGCCTGACCGGCCGACTTGCTGACGGCTCGACACTAGAAGCTAGAGTCGGGTCTAGATCAAGAACTGCATTACGGAGCGGTCATGCACCTGAGCATCGGTGAAGTAGCGAAACGCAGCGGGCTCAGCGTTCACGCACTGCGGTTCTACGAGCGGGAGGGCCTGTTCGCCAACCCGGTGCGCCGCCTGTCCAACGGCCGTCGGATCTATCACGAGGAAGATCTGGAGTGGCTGGCGATCTGCACGAAACTGCGCTCCTCCGGCATGTCACTGGCGACGATCCGGCAGTACATCGAGCTGGCCCGCCAAGGCCCGGGCAACGAACACGAGCGACTTGAGCTGCTGCGCCGGCACGAGACCCACGTGGAGGCCCAGATCCAGGAACTGCACGAGACCTTGAATGTGATGCGCCACAAGGTGCGGATCTACGAAGATCACCTCGAACGCGGCGAGGCCGACCGGCTCTGGAATCCGTCGCACGCAGAAACCGCACATGCCGGAACTCTCCAGGAGCACCTCCCTCCAGGGAGAACATGATCCTCCGGCTACGACCTGTGCGGAGTCGGCCGTAACGCCTACCGCTCCTTCACCTCCTGTGCCCAGTCCACTGGCCTCCGCGGCATCCAGCTACACACCGGCCGGAACCCAGGTTCGACCGACAGCCTCATCGATCGGTAAGCGGATGGCTTCTCAGACTTACGTGAGGCGAGGCACTTGAATGACGGGGGAAAGGGCGGCGACGGCGGCGCCACCTCCGTCAGCCTCGGCGGCCGTACCGACACCGCGCCCGGCGGTATCGGTGGGGGCAGTGGGCTCGGCTCCGCGATTTTCGGAGGCAACCGCCGGCGCCGGCGGGAAAAGCCCCAGGGAGGGCTACTGCAGTTACAAGCCGGGCACCGCGGGTGCTAAGTGGCCGTGTAGCTCAGGTCGTTAGCCGTCAGGGACGAGGGGGTCAGCCGCAGCCACATCGTGCCGCGCTGATCAGGATCATCATGCAGGTAGCGGACGAAGCGTGAATCCCAGCGGGACTCATCCGCGCCCAGGTAACGGACCAACTTGCGGCGCCCCCGCGGGACGTCGAAGGGAACAAGTTCGGCACGGCCACGGGCGATGACCTGACGGACAAGCCCCGTAGAGAGGTCACATATGTCCACTACAAGGGCGATCTGCGGATCCGCACTCACACGGTGAAACAGCTTTGCCCACGGCCCGGTCAGAACCCAGAAGGCGCCCTCCTCCCACAGAAACCACACAGGCCGCACGCTCGGTCCATCGGTAGCGATGCGCGCGGTGAGCGGCTGACTGAGGAAGCCGTCGATGTCAAAGGGAGGGGGCGTCATCTCTCCATGGTCGTTGTTCCAAGATCTTCCGAACACCCCGACTTTCGGCCTACGTCGAGCCTGGCAGACCCGGAAGACCCTGGTAGATAAAGAACAAGCTCAGCGGTGTTCGGACTGGGCGAAGAGCCTGCTGGCGAGGGGCCCCAGGGCAGTGCCGTAGCTGTAGGTGTCGTCGCCGCTCACGCTTACGGCAACAACGGTTCCGATGCCCGCCGGATTGAGGTCGACGATGTACACAACCGCCTGCGGGCGCCTTCCCCTGGGGCGGTCGTCAGCACCGAGAGACAACGGGCGGCAGCGATCGAGCAGTTCACCGATCCGGGCGTCGTCGACGCGTCGCGGTGGTGGCTCGTCGAACAGGACCAGCAATCGGGCCGTCCCTGAACGGTGGAAGCGCTACCTCGCGGACCGCAACTGCGCACCGCGCCGCGCCGCTTCGCCCTACCGGTCGGGGCCAGGTGAGCGTCTGGTGTCGGTGAACCAGGCGAAACCGTCCGCCGCCCGGTCCTCCGCACCGGCCTCCCCGCCCTCCGCATGAGGCGCCTGCACCGCTGGGGCCGGGGGCCGGCCGGCGGGGTCGGGCAGGAGCAGTTCGACCCGTACGGTTGCGGACGCGCGCTGCTGGGCGACGAACTCGTCGATCTGGGTCCGGCACGCGTGGTCCAGGTGCGTCAGGGCCGTCAGGTCCAGGCGCATGCGGGGTTTTCCCGCGGCCGCGAGCGCTTCGAGGGCCTCCAGCAGCTGCGGGAGCCGGACGAAGGTGGCGCTGCCCGTGACGGTCAGCTTCGCCGTCTCCGCGTCGGCCGTCTGCCGGAAGGCCGTCCGCGACATGCGCAGCACTGCCAGCAGGGTGGCGGCCGCCAGTCCGATCAGTACGCCTTCCAGGAGCGCCGTACCGAAGATGGCCAGCGTGGTGACGGCCATGACGGCGGCTTCGCCGCGGTCCTGCTTCCACAGCGCGCGGAACTGCTCGGGGGCGAACAGCTTCCATCCGCTGTGCACGAGGACGCCCGCGAGGACCGTGATGGGGATGAGGGCGAGCAGGCCGGGCAGCAGGAGCGCGAAGGCGAGAAGCCACAGGCCGTGCAGGGTGCGCGAGAGGCGCGTGCGTGCGCCGGCCTGGACGTTGGCGGAACTGCGGGCGACGACGGCGGTCATGGGCAGCGCGCCGAGGGCACCGCAGACGGTGTTGCCGATGCCCTGGGAGAGCAGTTCGGTGTTGTAGCGGGTGCGTGGCCCGGTGTGCATGCGGTCCACCGCGGCCGCGGTGAAGAGGCTCTCCGCGGACGCGATCGCGGTGAACGTGAGGATGGTGGCGATGACCGCCGGGTCCGCCAGTCCCGCCAGTTCTCCGGGTCCCGGCAGGTTGACGGAGCCGGGGAGGTCGCCGACCTGGAGGGTCTTGATGTCGACGCCCGGCAGTGCGGCGACGCCCATCCCGAGGACCACGGCGACGAGGGCTGCGGGAACCCGGTTCAGCGGGCCCGGCACCCTCTTCCAGAGGAAGCTGAGCAGCACGGTGACCGTCCCGAGCGCGGCGGCGGCGAGCGCGTCCGGCGTGCCGACGGTCCTGGTGACCAGTCCGGGCAGCCCGAGCAGGTTCTCCACCGGCGTGCCCGGCGCTTTGGAATCGGCCACGGCGTACGCCTGGCCGATCATCAGCGGCAGCCCGATCCCGGCGAGCATGCCCTGGACGACGGCGACCGAGATGGCCTGGAACATCCGGCCGAGCCGCACGAGCGCGAGGACGATCTGGAGCAGGCCGGTGGCGAGCACGATGACGCCGAGCATCGCCAGTCCGTGTTCCAGCACGGCCTCGGCGACCAAGGCCGCCAGGCCGGCTGCCGGCCCGCTCACCTGGAGCGCGCTGCCGCGCAGGAGACCGACGACCAGTCCGCCGACTATGCCGGAGACGATGCCCAGCTCGGGCGGCGCGCCGGATGCCACGGCGACACCGATGCACAGCGGGAGGGCGACCAGGAAGACCACGAACGAGGCGGTGGCTTCCGTGGCGAGGGACGCGCCGCGCAGTTCGGCGACGAGTCCTCCCGCCGCCGGAGCCCTTGCCGGAGCCCCCGCCGGGGCAGCCGCGGGGGCCGCCGTGGGAGGGGGCACGGCAGCGGGAGCGGGTTCGGGAGCCGGGGTGGACGGGCTGGTGGCGCCGGCGTCACCGGCCGTGGGACGGACGGTGAAGCGGGGGCCGGAGCGGCCGGCGGGACGGGCGTGCCGGGCCCGCTGTCGGGGCGGGGACGGGGAGGACATCGTGGGGACTCCTTCTGCGGGCCGGGGGCGGGACCTTCTGCGGGCCGGAGGCGGGACCGGGAGCCGGGCCGGGAGCCGGGCCGGGAACGGGGGCCGGCAGCCGGGGCCGGGAGCGGGGCTCCGGGCGGTCAGTGGGGCGCGAAGGTGCCGTCCTCGCCCAGCTCGTGGAGTTCGCCGGTGTCGACCCGGTAGTACCAGCCGTGGAGCCGCAGCAGGTCGTCGTCCAGGAGGTCGCGGACCACGGGGTAGGTGCCCAGTGTCGCCAGCTGGTGCACCACGTTGAGCTGCACCAGCCGTTCGAGGGAGTCGGGGTCGTCCGGTGTCCGGGACGTCAGGACCGGGCGCACCAGGGACAGCCACGCCTCGACACCGGGAAGGAGCGAGAGGTCGCGTCCGGAGGCGAGCGCGTCCATGGCTCCGCAGTGGGAGTGGCCGCAGATGACGATGTCGCGGATGCCGAGCACGGTGAGGGCGTACTCGATGGTGGCCACCTCGCCGGACGCGTCGGCCGCCCAGCGCGGCGGAACGATGTTTCCCGCGTTGCGGAGTTCGAAGATCTCGCCGGGCCGCGCTCCGGTGATCAGCGAGGGTACGACGCGGGAGTCGGAGCAGCTGATGACGAGGGCCTGCGGGTCCTGGCCGTCGGCGAGGCGCCGGTAGCTGTCACCGGCGTCGGCGTCGGCGACCTGCCGGTGGAAGGAGCGGGCGTGGTCGAGAAGGGCCTGCATGAGTGGTGTCCTCCTGATCGGGGCGGTGCTGGCGGTACTGGCGGTACGGGCGGTCCTGCGGTACGGGCGGTCCTGCGGTAGCGGTCCTGCATGACGGGGGCGGTCCTGCGGCACGGCCCGGCGCGCCTGGTGACGGCGCGCGCGCCGGTTCGACGCGGTGCCACGGGGTGTGCCGCAGTGCCCGGGGACCGTGCGGAGTGCCCGGGGACCGTGCGGACGACCCTAGGAAGGCGTCTTCAAGGAGCAGGCCAGCAGTTGGTTAACGCGAGGCCAGCGGGCGCCCAGAATTTCGCCGCGGGACGGTGTGAGGTATCGCTCGAAGGGCGATGACGGCGGCGTGGGGCGACCGGTCCTGTTGTACGGTGCAGGATCTCGAACAGGTGTTTAGCGAATCGGCAGTTGGAGCATTCCGGGCCCCGCGCGGCGCGTCGCGCCCCGGTGGGAACCGGAAGGACGGGAACGACGCATGCGGGTGCTGCTCATCGAGGACGACGAATCCATCGCCGAACCGCTGGCCGAAGGACTCTCCCGCTACGGACTGGCGGTCGACCGGGTCGCGACGGGCGGGGCGGCGCTCGCCGGGCCGTTCGGGGACATCGTGCTGCTGGACCTCGGCCTGCCGGACATGGACGGCATCGACGTCTGCCGCCGGATCAGGCAGGTGTCCCACGTGCCCATCATCATGCTGACCGCCCGCGGCGAGGAGGCGGACCGGGTGGTGGGGCTGGAGATGGGGGCCGACGACTACCTGGCGAAGCCCTTCAGCATGCGGGAGCTCATCGCGCGAATCCGCGCCGTGACCCGGCGTACGCGCGCCGGGGCGCAGCCCGCGCCGCACGCGTCCCTGCCCGCACCCGCCGCGCCGCGGCCCGGACACGTGCACGTGGGGGCCGGGCCGGCCGCGCACGCCCCGCGCCGACCGGAGGCGCTGGTGGTGGACCGCCGCACCCGCCAGGCATGGGTGGGCGACGTCCTGGTGGCGCTGACGCCCAAGGAGTTCGACCTGTTGGCGCTGTTGGCCGAGGATCCGGGCGCGGTGTACTCGCGCCAGCAGATCCTCGACCAGGTGTGGGACCCGCACTTCCACGGTCCCACCAAGACCCTCGATGTCCATGTGGCGGCGCTGCGGCGCAAACTCGGCGATCCCGCCTGGATCCACACCGTACGCGGGGTGGGGTTCCGTCTCGTCGCCCCCGCCTCGCGCGGCTGAGGGACGGGAACCGTCGTGACGCGCCGTCTGCTCCTGGGCTACCTGACGGTGGCCCTCCTGGTTCTGCTGTGCCTGGAGGTGCCCCTGGGCATCGTCTACGGCCGGGCCGAGCAACAACGCGCCACCCGGGCCGCCGAGGACGAGGCCGAGTCGCTGGCCGCGTACGCCGCGGTCTCGCTGGAGGGCGGCCGGACCGGCGCCCTGGCGGACCGGGTGGAGCACTGTGCCGAACGGATCGGCGGCGAGGTGGCCGTCTTCGACGCGTCGGGCCGTCCCGCCGCCTCCTCCCGGCCGCTGACCCCCGCTCAGGCCCGGGACCTGGCCGGGAGCCGGGAGGTACGGTCGGCGCTGCGGGGGCGGGCGGCCATCGACGTCCGTACCGCTGCGGTGGGCGGCGGGGCGCGGGTGCTGGCCGCCGCGGCGCCGGTGCCGTTCGGCTCGTCGCGCTACGGCGCCGTACGCGTCACCCTCCCCACCGACGCGGTGCACCAGCGGGTCCACGGCGTGTGGCTGACCCTGGCGGCGGCGGGCCTGGTGGCGCTGACAGCCGTGGCGGGGGTGGCGTACTGGCTGGCCCGCTGGACGAGCCGGCCCGTCCTGGAACTGGAGCGGGCCACGGCCCGTCTCGCCGAGGGCGACCTCTCGGTGCGGGCGACCCTGGCCACGTCGACCGGCCCGCCCGAGGTCCGGCGCCTCGCGGTCACGTTCAACGAGACCGCCGCGCGCCTGGAACACCTGCTGGCCTCGCAGCGCGCGTTCGCCGGTGAGGCCTCGCACCAGCTCAAGACGCCGCTGGCCGCACTGCGGCTGCGCCTGGACAACCTGGAGCCGGACGTGGCCGTCCACGCCAGAGGCGGTCTGGCCGCGGCTATGACCGAGACGGACCGGCTGGCCCGGATGGTCGAGGGGCTGTTGGCGATGGCACGGCTCGACGAGAAGGCCGTCACCCGGGTGCCGGTGGACCTCGACCGCATCGCGGCGGAGCGCGTACAGACCTGGAGCCCCGTGTACGAGGCGCGGGGCTGCCGGCTGGCGCTGGGAGTGGAGCAGTCCGGGCAGGCCTTCGCGGTGCCGGGCGCTGTGGAGCAGATCCTGGACAATCTGCTCTCCAACGCCCTGCGGGTGTCCGGGCCCGGGTCCGTGGTGCTGCTGGACCGTCGGCGCCCCCAGCCGCCGCGTCGCGGCCACCGCGAACACCGGTCGTCTTACGTCGAGTTGCACGTCATCGACGAGGGCCCGGGGATGACGGCCGAGCAGCGGGAACGCGCCTTCGACCGGTTCTGGCGCGCTCCGGGCTCCACGGAGGGCGGCAGCGGCCTCGGCCTGGCCCTGGTGCAGCGGCTCGCCGCCGCGGGTGGCGGCCACGTCGTCCTGGAGACGGCCGCCCGGGGCGGCATCGACGCCGTGGTACGGCTGCCCGCCGTCCCGTCACCCGGCGGACCGGGACCGGTGCCCGGCCGGGGTGACGCGCTCCGGCAGTGGCCCACCCGCAGGACCGTCCCCCTCCCCCGCCTCCGCTCCAGACCGCACAGCGGCGCCCGCCCGTGACCGGGCCCACCTCACGGTGTGGCCGGGTACGGAACCGGCCGGCCGCGGTCAGTGGTAGGCGTGGACGACGGCGTGGCCCTTGCCGCGGCCGATCATCCACTTGTTGACCGGCGTCGTGATCACGAAGGCGACGGCGAAGCCGCCCAGCAGCGCCGTCCAGAACAGCGCGTCCGACAGGTGGGCGTCCATCGCCCCGGGCGTCAGGGCGATGATGCCGTTGTCGACGAGTTCCATCACCGCGATCGAGACGGTGTCCGCGGCCAGCGCGACCTTGATCGCGCTCTTCCAGCCCAGTCCGGCCCGACGGACCGCGAAGAGGGTGAAGGAGTACCCGAAGACGAACGCCAGCGTGATCGCCAGGACCATCGTCTGGACGTTGCCCCACATCAGGGCGGTACCGATGACCATGCCGAGGATCTCGCCGATCACACATCCGGTCAGGCAGTGCAGCGTCGCCTTCGCGGCGGCCCCCCAGGTCACCCCGCCCTTCTGCCGCCGGGTGTGACCCGCGCGCCCCTGGTGCGCGCTGTGGTCGTGAGCAGTGCTGGTGTGGTGTGCGCTGTGGTCCATGACCGTCATCCCCAATCCCGTCCGTCCAGTGTGACCCCGTTCCCGCGGACCCGCCCACACCAGAACCATATACCCCCTGGGGGTATTCCGACTGGAGTGGAGTCGACAAAAAGCGGAGGGGTACACGGGGCCGCCCAGGCCCGGTACACCCCTCCGCCGGGTGGGTCAGCCCTCGCCGAGCAGGTCGTTCATCCTGGTGATCTCGGCGGTCTGGGAGGTGATGACGGCCGCCGCCATGGTCTTGGCGTCGGGGAAGGAACCTTCGGACTTCTCCGTCTTCGCCATCGCCACGGCGCCTTCGTGGTGCTTGATCATGAGCTGCATGAAGGCGGTGTCGAACGCCTTGCCCGAGGAGTTCTTCAGCTCGTCCATCTCCTCGGCCGTCATCATCCCGGCCGTGCCGTGCGCCGAGTGGTCCATGGCCCCCTCGGCGGGAACCCGCTCGCCCCAGGACGCCAGCCAGCGGGAAAGCGTCTTGACCTCCGGTTCCTGGGCCTTCTTGATCTCCTCCGCGAGCTTCTTGACCTCGGCGGACTCGGCCCTGGCGGGCGCGAGGTCCGCCATCTCCACGGCCTGGCGGTGGTGGGGGATCATCCCTTGGGCGAACGCGATGTCGGCGGCGTTGTGCTGCCCCTGCGCGGCCGCTGCGGAGGCGGCCGGCGGCTTCGATGCGTGGCCGTCGTGCCCGGTCGGGTTGTCGCCGGTCGACCCGCAGGCGGCGAGGACGAGAGCGGCCGCACCGGCGGCCGCCACAGCGGCGCCGCGGCGGATGGGGGAACGGTTGGTGTTCATGGTGGTGCGACTCCTTGATGCGCCGCCGCGCGGGCGGGCGCCGATGCGGAATGAGGATGCGCGGGAGCACGACATCCCGCACCGGCCCGGGCCGGGGCGAGGAGGTGCCGTGCGGGCGGTCCTATATCCGCAGGAGTTGCAGCTCGGCGAGGTCGGGCGGCGCCCGACCCCCCTCGATGAGTCCCGACGCGCTGCCCGGCGGCGCCATGGGCACGGACCCGGCGTCGAGGGCCGCGGCCAGGACGGGAGGCGCGTAGGGAGCGCTGACACCGGCCGCCGCGCACGCGGCGTCCGCGTGCTCCGCGTGGCCCGTTCCGCCATCGGTGTGCGAGCAGGCCCCCGCCACCTGCCGGTCGGCTCCGTCGTGGGCCGTCGCCATGACGTGGCCGCTGACGGCCGCCGGCGCCTTCGCGGGAGCGGGCCCTGACGCGAAGCCGTGCATCGCCAGCACACCGGCCAGCACCGCCAGCACCAGCAGCACGAAGCCGCGCCCGGCCGGGCGGCGGCTCGACGGCTGCATCATGCTGATCATGCGGTCATCGTACGACCCGACCCGGCGACTCCGCTTCCCCTGCCGGCCGGATGCACCGACGGCGTGAGAGGTGGCGGTCTCCACCACGGCTCGCGTGGTCGAGGGTTCGGAACAGGACAGAGCGCGCACCGGACACGGGTGGCGCAGTCGCAGCGCCACGGCTGGCCGCCCGCCCGTGGACACTCCGCCGACGACCACCTGTTCGATGCCCGGCCGGTCGGGGAGAGCCGCGCGGTCGTCCGCCGGATCCGCCGGCAGGGGCTTGCCCGGGATCACCGGACCTTTCCCCGCATCCGCGCAGCTCAGAGGGTGCGACCCGGTAGCCGGCGGCCCTGGGTGCGGCCGTCCGGGGGGCTCGCATCGGGTGGGTGAACGGTGCTTCGTGGACCGGGATGGCGGGCTCCCCGGCACGGGGGCCGGAGCCGCCGGAAGAGCGGCGCGCGCCGATGCCGAACCGGGGGTTCATGAGAGGACTTCCAGGGGCTACATTGAGCCGCTCGCGTTCACCTGACAGCCCGTTGCCTTTCACTCGTGTTTTGCACGGGGGGCGACGTCAGGGACGCAGACTGTGCAACCACCCCACCGCCCAGAAGGACCGAAGGCTCCGTGCCCGTACCCGTACTCCTCGCCGGCCGCACCGTGCGGCTCGAGCCCCTCGCCCCCCACCACACCGAGGCCCTGGCCCTGGCCGGGGCCGAGGATCGTACGACGTACGCCTTCACCCCCGTGCCCCACGGTGTGCAGGCGTCCCACGAGTACATCGACCGTGCCCTCGCCGATCAGGCGGCGGGTCGATCGCTCCCGTTCGCGGTGGTCAGAGCCACCGACGGGCGGGTCGTCGGTTCGACCCGCTTCCTCGAACTCGACTACTGGCAGGGGCCCCTGGTGTGGCCCGCCGTGCCCGGGGTCCCGTTCGGCGATCCGGTGGCGGCGATCCCCGATGCCGCCGAGATCGGCAATACCTGGCTGTCCCCGGGCGCCCAGGGAACCGGCATCAACACCGAGGCGAAGCTGCTCATGCTCCGCCACGCCTTCGAGACCTGGGGGGTGCGGCGGATCTCGCTGCGCGCGGACGCCCGCAACGGCCGGTCGCGGGCCGCCATGGAACGCCTGGGCTTCACCTGCGAGGGGGTACGCCGGGCCCACTCGCGGGGGCTGGACGGCGCGGTCCGCAGCACCGCCTTCTACTCCGTCCTCGACGAGGAGTGGCCGACCGTACGGTCGGCCATCGAGCTGAGGCTGCCCCCCGCCGTGCAGCGCAGGCGGCGTCGCAAGACCCTGGTTCCCGCCTAGTGCTGTGACAGGGCGCGTCGGCAGGCGAGGACTCCGCGGGTCCGTCTGGTGCCCTGGGCAATGACCTTGCCCAGGGCACCCCAAAAGAAGGAAAAAAAGGGAACCCTGGCATGCTTTTGCTCATCCTTCGAACGGAAGGAACACACCGCCAGACCACCCCGCCCCGCCGGGGCAGCACCAGCCGGAGAGACACCGCACATGTCGTACGCACCCGACGGGCAGCAGGACCAGCCGTACCGGCCGGAGGGACAGCCGCCCCGGCCGCAGCCCCCGCACGGGGGGCAGCAGTACGGTCAGCGGCCCCCGCCTTACGGAGCGCCCCAGCCGCCGTACGAACAGCAGCGGTACGACCGGCAGCCGTACGAGCAGCAGGACCACCGGCAGCCGGACGACACCCAGCGGTACGAGCAACTGCCGTACGGGCAGGAGCCGGAACCGCCGCGCAAGTCGCGCGTGCGGCGCTGGCTGGTCGCGGGTGGCTCCGTCCTCGCGCTCGCGGGTGTCGCGGCACTGGTGATGAACCACTTCGAGATACCCCCCTTCACCGACAAGGGCGCGGCCGTGTCCTTCGGCGGGCCTCCCTCGGACGGTGCGGGAAAGACGGGCGGGGCGGCGGCCCAGCAGCCGGTCAGCTCCAAGATGCTGATGCCCACGGGCCCGAAGGCCGACTTCAAGAACTCGATGACCCTGGCGGACGGGACGCACGTCGCCGTCACGACGCTGGACGGCAAGAAGTCCGGCTTCAAGGGCAAGGTGTGGGTCTGGGCGCCCAAGGAGTACAACGACCCGAAGTTCGCCAAGAGCGGCTTCCCGGTCATGATCGCACTCCCGGGCGGCGCCGGCTTCCCGACCAACTACTGGATGGGCACCGACCTGGGGCTCCAGACCAGCATCGGCAAGTGGTACGCGGAGGGCAAGAGCAAGCCCTTCATCCTGGCCATGCCGGTGCTCAACCCCGGGCCGGACGACAAGGGCGTCTACTGGGACGGCTCGGACATCCCCGGCCAGCCCAAGATGGGGACCTGGCTCACCGAGGACGTCCCGGACCTGATGAGGGAGAACTTCCGCACGGTCAAGTCCCGTGACGGCTGGGCCTTCATGGGCTCCTCCACCGGCGGCTTCGCAGGCATGAAGGCCGTGCTGAAGCACCCGGACAAGTTCAAGGCCGTGATCGCCTCGGGCCCTGACATCGTCCCGGACTCCTCCCTGTGGAAGGGCCACGACAAGGAGAAGGCCGAGAACAACCCGGAGCTGCTGGCGAAGCAGCTCATCGACCGCAAGGGTCCGGACGTGTACCTCGCCTTCCAGGTCGGGGACAGCGAGAACAACAAGAAGACCCTCCCCGACGTGCAGAAGTTCATCGCCACCTACGGCAAGGGACCCGTCCACACCAGCCTGAGGATCATCAAGGGCGGCCAGCACAACGCCAAGACCTACGTCCCGAACATGGGCGAGGGCCCCATCCAGGAGATCAGCAAGGTCATGGAAGGGCCCGTGGAGTAGTCCCGGGTCCGTCCGCCCCGGTGACCACCCCGGCTGAGGGCCCAGCCCGCGGGGGCCCAGTCCGCGGGGGTCCAGTCCGCGGAGGGTCTAGTCCGCGGGCTCCTCGGGCGGGCGGTTGCCCGGGCCGGCTGCCGGCTCCGCCCCCTCGGCCTCCTGGCCCTCGGCCCGCTGCCCCTCGCCCTTGCCGGGGTCGTCGGGTCCGGGCCGGTCGGCTGCCGCGTCCGCGAGGTCCGGGGCGACCGGCCCGACCGGCGGCAGGTCCGGGGTGACGGGGTCGCGGCTCTCCGGCACGCGCGGCGGGAGCTCGGGCTCCGGGGCGCTGGTCATGGCGGTCCTCCTCGGTCGGTCCCACGGTTCACATCCGTGGTGCTGACCTCCGCCTGCCCCGCTCGGCCGCCGGGAACCCCGGCGCCCGCGGGTATCCCGCACCGTCCGGTATCCCTCACCGTCCGGCATCACGCCCCGTCCGGCATCACACGTCGTCCGGCATCACACGTCGTCCGGGCGGGCGGACCCCTGCCGGGGAATGCGTCCGCAGACCAGGTTTCCGGGCTCCGAAGGGTCGTCGCCGATCCAGAACTGCGACCACAGGACGGCGAACTCCGCACGGCTGAGGTACCCGTCGCCGTCCAGGTCGAGCAGGCCGAACACCTCGTCGGTGTCGACCGCCCGACCGCTCCAGGTCTCGATGAGCCGGCGGTGCTCGGTGCGGGAGATCCGGCCGTCCCCGTTCTCGTCCACGGCGTCGAAGACGGTGTCCGCGGTGGCCGTGACGGCCCCGGCCATCGAGGGCAGCCGGTCCACCAGCACGAGGAGCTCGTCGAAATCGACCCTGCCGTCGTCGTCGGCGTCGGCGACCGCCACCAGCCCCTCCCACCAGCCCATGACGACGGCCTCGACCCGGGCGCGCAGTTCCGTACCCGGCCCCACTCCGGGTAGTCGGCCCCAGCGGGCCGCGAGGGCTTCGAAGTCACCCCGCCGCAGGTAGCCGTCCCCGTCCGCGTCGAACGCGTCGAACATGCCCTGGATCTTGCGCTGCTGGAACACACTGGCCATGAACAGCCCTCTCCGAACGGAACCGACCGCTTGCCGCCACGTACGGCGATCGAGCGACCACCATAGGTGACGTCAGGGTCGCTCGAAGACCACGGGAACACCGCTGCCGGGCAGCCGCCGGTCAGTCGCAGCGGTGAAGGCCTTCGGCGGGGCGGAGCCGTCCCAGGGCTCCCAGCCGGGGTCCCCCGCCGTGGCGAAGCGCACCCAGGCCGCGTGCATCTCGCGGGCCAGCTCCCGGGGGGCGTCCGGCCCGGTCAGCCACGCGGACTCCGGCACGTCGAGGGTGTCGAAGACGAAGCCCAGCTCCAGGCCGTGGCAGGACCCCAGGCCCGGGATTGCGGACGGCCAGCCGAATTCGTAGAGGAAGCTCGGCGCGGCCCGGTGCGCGCCGGCGAGGCGCCGCAGCGGGTCCCGCAGCCGCCGGTCGGTGAGCAGCTGCCCCGCGAGCTCGGCCGGGCCCGCCCCGGGCAGGGCGGCGCGCAGCGCCCGTACGGCGGAGCGGTCCTTGCCGGCGCGCCGCCGGGCCAACTCGACGGCGAGGGGGCCCCGCCTGTCGAGAGCCCGCAGCCCTCCCGTGGGCGCCAGCCAGAGCCGGTGCTCCTCCCGGGTCCAGCCCAGCAGCAGGGGCACGTCGGCGGAGACGGCCTGCCCGGCCAGGGCGTCGAGGGGGTCTTGGGGCAGCGTGTCCGGGTCGGTGACCAGACCGAGGGACGGGCCGCCGAGCAGGGGACCCGACCTGCGCAGGACGGCGGCCTGCGCGGCGAGGAGCGCCGGCAGGGGTACGGCGGTGAAGGCCTTCGCGGTGGCGTCCGCCGCGAGCAGCGACGCCATCCGCCGGACCGTGGTCCGCACCCGGGCGCGCGGCAGCACCTCGGGTGCCCCGCTCTGCAGGACGGCCCGGGTGAAGAGACCGGCGGCGCGGGGGGCGGCGAGCAGGGCGCCGACGCTGATGGCCCCGGCGGACTCGCCGGAGACGGTGACGCGGGCGGGATCCCCGCCGAAGGCCGCGATGTTGTCCCGGACCCACTCCAGGGCGGCGATCTGGTCCAGCAGCCCGCGGTTGGCGGGCGCATCGGGAAAGAGGCCGTAACCGAGGACGCCGAGCCGGTAGTTGAAGGAGACCAGCACCACTGCGTCGCGGGCGAAGGCAGAGCCGTCGTAGACCGGCACGGCGGAGGAGCCCCGGGTCAGCGATCCGCCGTGGATCCACACCATGACGGGCAGCCGGGCGTCCGCCGCCGGTTCGGGCGTCCACACGTTGACGCTGAGGCAGTCGTCGCCGGGGATCTCCGGGTCGGGCAGCAGTGCCGCGAAGGGAGCCGGGTAGGGGACTTTGGGCGCGGTGGGCCCGTACGCCCCGGCGTCCCGGACGCCGTCCCAGGCGGCGGGGGGCGCGGGAGCCGCGAAGCGGAGGGCGCCGACCGGCGGCGCCGCGTAGGGGACGCCGAGGAAGACGGCGCTCCCGTCGGCCCCCGACCGGCCTCCACCGTGCCGTACCCGGTCCTGACCCGGGGCCGACGGCCGTCGCCGCCGGGCCCGGCGGCGGGGGCGCCCGCTGCACTCATCCCGTCCTCCTGGAATCCGTTGCTCCGACGCCTTCGGTCCGCGCACGCTCGCACAGCCGTCCCGGGGGTGACAAGGCGTGACCGGGCCCGGGCGCGTCCCGGTTGGTCCGGCATGCGATCCCTCACGCGGTTCCTCACGCGATCCCTCACGCAGTCCCCCCTGCGCTGCCTGCGACCCCTGCCCCTTCCGCCGGTCCCCCGCGCCGCGCGCCGCGCCCTCCGGTCGGCAGCGGTGCCCGCCGCGCTGCTGACGGCCGCGGCGCTGGCCGGCGGACCGGCCCGGGCCGCCGACGGGCCGGACTTCCAGTACCTCGGCCAGGACGACCGGGTGCACGGGCTGACCGCGCCGAAGGGCTGTGTCGAGGCGGAGGGCGGTGGCGCCCGGGCCGTCACGAACCACACCCGGGGCACGGCGACGCTCTACCGGGAGCCGGGCTGCGCGGGCCCGGCCGTGCAGGTGCTGCGACCCGGGGCGGTCACCCAGGTGCGCCCGTACTTCGCCTCCGTCCGCTTCTCCGTCACCGGGTAGGCCCAGGGACCGTGACCCCTTGGCCATCCTTGCGTTGTATGCCATGTCAAATGCCGCAGAGTCTGCGGCGCCCCACATCCCTTGAGGAGATCTTGATGTCGCGTATCGTGAAGGCATTCGCCATCACCGCCGCCGCCGGTAGCGTCGTGGCCGCCGGCGCCGGTCTGGCCGTCGCCGATGCCGGAGCGCACGGTGCGGCGGTCGGCTCCCCCGGTGTCCTGTCGGGCAACCTGGTCCAGGTGCCGGTGCACGTCCCGGTCAACGTCTGCGGCAACACCGTCAACGTGATCGCCCTGCTGAACCCGGCGTTCGGCAACACCTGCGTCAACGCCTCGGGCGGCGAGGACAAGCACCACACCGAGGGCAACGGCTACGGCCACTGACCACCCGGCCTGACGGTCGACGGAAGGGCCCCCGCCTCACGGCGGGGGCCCTTTCCCGTGCGGGCCCCGGGCGTCACCCGTGCGGAGGCCCAGGCGTCATTCGTAGCGGTAGACCCCCCGGTGCCCGAGCATCTCGCGCGGGGTGACCCCCCACGGGGGCATCGGCTCGTCGAGTGCGATGACCCGGCCGCGCTGGGGGTCGCCCGGGCCGGGGGGCACGGCGGGGAGGTATCCGGAGCCGGGGTGCCGCTGCTGCCAGCGGTCCCAGATCAGGTCCACGAAGGCGTGGTGCAGCCAGAACACCGGGTCGTTGGGGGCGGTGCCGCCCGTCATGTGCCCGCCGATCCACTGGTGGACCTTGTTGTGGTTGCGCCAGCGCTCGCTCCTGGGCGCGGCCCAGCCCTCCAGCTTGTTGCGGAAGCCTCCGGCGGTGGCGGTGGAGTCCCAGGGCGCGGTGTCGTAGGCCGGGTCGTCGATCGCCCACTGGAGTTCGGACGGGGTGGGCAGCGCGATCGGGTTCTGCGGCCGGCCCAGGTTGCGGGTGAGGAAGGCGGACTCCGTGATGCCCACGGTCACCGTCCAGTTGCCCTTGTCGTAGGCGAACGGGCCGGTCATCACCCGGCGGTCGTCGGCCCGGCCGGTGCCGCCCAGGAAGTCGTCGGCCCAGAGCGGGGAGACGGGGCTGGTGTCGGTGGTCCAGTCCCAGTACGGGACGGACACCCCGGGATCGACGGCCCGGAGCTGCTTCTCGAACTCCAGCAGGTAGCGCCGGTGCCAGGGGAAGAACGACGGGGACATGTGGCCGACACGCAGCTTGCGGTCGCGGTCGGGCACGAAGTACTTGTCGTGGGTGCGCACGAAGGAGTCGTACACGCCGCTCCGCTTGAGCTCCAGCACGGCGGCCGTGAACCGCTTCTTCTGGGCGCTGGTCAGGTTCTTCTGGTTCTGCCTGGTGTACACGCAGGGCTCCTCCGGTCAGCCGTGGCGCGGGGCGGACGCCATCGCCAGCTGGGCCGAGCCCATTTCGTCGACGGCCGCCCGGGCCAGCTCCAGGGGGGTCCCGTACGACTGGAAGTGGTTGATCCCGCTGAGGTAGCTGCCGTCGGCGCGCCGCATGACGTGGAGCGGGCGGCCGTCGATGCGGACCCCGGCGAGGTCCACGGCGATGTGCCGTCCGCGGTACGTCTCCTCCTCCAGCGGGGCCGGGGTCAGGGTCTGGCGGGGTCGGCGGGCGCGCAGTACGGGGGCCAGCGCGGCGGCCGTCCCGGCGAGCACGGCCGCGGTGAAGGCCGTGCGCAGGACGGCGCGGCGGGTCGGTGGTGGGGCGGCGGGTGCTGCGGACATGCGGTCTCCCTCGCTCGGTGGCCGGTGCCTACGCGTCTAACGCGGCGCGGCGGGCGAGGTCACCCTGCGTGGGCGCGGGGGTGCTTGTAGAAGAAGGTGGTGGGGTGCAGGCGGCCGGCCGGGTCCGTGGCGTAGTCGGGGATCGTGCCGGCCTCGGTCCAACCGGCGGCGCGGTAGACGTGCTCGGCGGCGCTGCCGGTCTCGGTGTCCAGGAAGAGCAGCACCACGCCGGCGCGGGCGGCGGCCGCCTCGGCCTCGGCGAGCAGGGCCCGGGCCGTGCCGCGGCCGCGGGCCGCCGGGTGGACCATCAGCTTGCGCACCTCGGCCCGGTGGCGGCCGTTCGGCTTGGCCTCCCGGTACCAGCCGACGGTGCCGTCGATGCGGCCGTCGGTCCCGGTGCGGGAGACCCAGAGCGACAGGGAGCCCTCCTCGACGGCGGGCACCAGGGAGTCCCACCAGTCGGCGGCGCCCGCGTGGTCGAGGTCGTTGAGGAAGCCGAGCGAGGAGCCACCCTCGACCGTGGCCAGGAGGAGCGAGGCGAGTTCGGCGCGGTGCGTGCGCAGGTCCGCGGCGGTGAGCGCGGTGATGGTGGCCGTCATGCCGTGAGCATAGGGATCGCGCCGTGACACGCCGGAGCCGGGGCCGGGGCGGGCGGGGGCGCGGGTCCGCCCCGGCGGGGTCTGCCGTACGTCCGGCCGCCGGCACGCCCCGTTCGGCCGAGCCGGCGCACGGTGGACCGCGCCGGCCGCCCGCCACCGACCGCGGGCCGCCGGCCGCCAGCCGCCAGCCGGACGAGCTTCGGCGTCGGCCGGGAGCGCCGGTCCCGCCGGTCCCACCGGTCGGCGGGCCGGGACGCTCGGGCGGTACGGGCCCCGCGGCGCCGGGGGTCCCGGCCTCTGCCACCGCCGGGCGGGCTGCCCCGGGGTGCCCGCTTCGGAGGCGGCCCGCGGACGTGCCCTACGGCGCGGGGAGCTCCGCGAAGTCCGCGACCAGGCCGCGGTGGTGGCCGGCCGTGCCGAGGGCGAGGGAGTCGGCCTTGGCGCGCTTGAGGTAGAGGTGGGCCGGGTGTTCCCAGGTCATGCCGATGCCGCCGTGCAGCTGGACGCACTCCTCGGCGGCCCGGACCGCGACGCCCGAGCAGTAGGCCTGGGCGACGGCCACCGTCAGCGGCGCGTCGGGCGATCCGGTGGCCAG
Source organism: Streptomyces sp. NPDC058674 (assembly GCF_042716505.1). NCBI lineage: Bacteria > Bacillati > Actinomycetota > Actinomycetes > Kitasatosporales > Streptomycetaceae > Streptomyces > Streptomyces sp. NPDC058674. The sequence goes on along the minus strand of NZ_JBHXSC010000003.1, from coordinate 47,561 downwards.
GGCGTCGGCGGCGGCCCGGGCCGCCGCGCGGGCCGAGGCCACGTCGAGCCAGAGCCGGGCGAGGCGGTGCTTGAGCGCCTGGAAGGAGCCGACGGGCCGGTTGAACTGGTGGCGTCCCCGGACGTATCGGACGGTCTCCGTCAGGCACCACTCGGCGATCCCGAGCTGTTCCGAAGCGAGCAGTCCGGCCCCCGACAACAGGGCCCCGGCCACGGCGGCGCGGGCCGTCGCCGCGTCGGCGAGCCGGGTGCCGGAGGCCGCGTCGAGGGTGACCCGGGCGAGCGGACGGGTGAGGTCCAGCGACACCAGGGGGGTCAGCCCGGCCGAGGCGGCCGGTACGGCGTACAGGCCGGTGTCGGCGAGTACGAGCAGGACGTCCGCGGCCACCGCGTCCGCGACCGAGGTGACCGTGCCGGTCAGCGCTCCCCCGCCGCCGTCCCGCACGGGGGCGGGCAGGGGCGCACCGGAGGCCAGGGTCAGCGGCAGGGCGGGCGCGCACACCTGCCGTCCGGCGGCCAGCTCCCGCAGCAGCGGCGCCACGTCGGGGGTGTCGCAGCCGAGCAGGATCTCGGTGGCGAGCACCGAGCTCGTCAGGTACGGCAGGGGCGCCGCGGCCCGGCCCAGCTCCTCCAGCACCACGGCGGCCTCGCGGTGGCCCGCGCCCTGGCCGCCGAGCTTCTCGGGGACGAGCAGCCCGGCCGCTCCGATCCCCGCGGCGAGGGTGTGCCACAGGGCCGGGTCGTGGGGGCGGCCGCTCTCGGCCCGGGCGAGGACGGCCGCGGCGTCGCAGCGGTCGGCAAGCAGGGACCGCACGGCCGCGCGCAGTTCCTCCTCGGTCTCGGAGTAGAGCAGGTCGAGGGGGGCGCTGGGGAGGGCGGAGTCGGTCATCGGGCCAGGTCCTTCCAGGCGAGGTCCTTGTCGTCGCGCGGTTCGGGGGGCAGGCCGAGGACGCGTTCGGCGACGATGTTGAGGAGGATTTCGCTGGTGCCGCCCTCGATGCTGTTGCCCTTGGCGCGCAGGTAGCGGTAGCCGGCGTCGCGGCCGGTGAAGTCGACGAGTTCGGGCCGGCTCATGGTCCAGTCCTCGTACAGCAGTCCCTCCTCACCGAGGAGTTCGACCTCCAGACCGCTGATCTCCTGGTTGAGGCGGGCGAAGGTGAGCTTCATCCCCGAGCCCTCGGGGCCGGGCTGTCCGGCGACGAGCTGCTGGCGCAGCCGTTCGCCGGTGAGGCGGGCCACCTCGGCCTCGACCCACAGCTCCAGCAGGCGCTGGTGGAGGGCGTGGGTGCGCAGGGCGGGGCGCTCGCGCCAGGCGGCGGCGACCGGGGCGATCATGCCGCCCTCGCGCGGGATGCGCATCCCGCCGATGGAGACCCGTTCGTTCATCAGGGTGGTGCGGGCGACCGCCCAGCCCTCGCCGACGGGGCCGAGGCGGTGGGCGTCGGGGATGCGGACCCCGGTGAGGAAGACTTCGTTGAACTCGGCCTCGCCGGTGATCTGGCGCAGCGGCCGGACCTCGACGCCGGGCGCGTGCATGTCGCAGAGGAAGTAGGTGATGCCCCGGTGCTTGGGCAGCGCCGGGTCGGTGCGGGCGATCAGGATGGCCCAGCGGGCGGTGTGGGCGCTGGAGGTCCACACCTTCTGGCCGTCGACGATCCAGTCGCCGGACGCCTCGTCGAGGACGGCGCGGGTGCCGAGTGCGGCGAGGTCGGAGCCCGCGCCCGGCTCGCTGAAGAGCTGGCACCAGACCTCCTCGCCCACCCACAGGGGGCGCAGGAAGCGGCGCTTCTGCTCCTGCGTGCCGTAGGCGAGGAGGGTGGGGGCGGCCATGCCCAGGCCGATGCCGATCCGCCGCGGGTCGTTGTCGGGAGCTCCGGCGGCCTCCAGTTCGGCGTCGACGACGCTCTGGAGGGAGCGGGGGGCGCCGAGTCCGCCCAGGCCCTCGGGGTAGTGCACCCAGGCCAGTCCGGCGTCGAAGCGGGCCCGCAGGAAGTCGGCTCGGGCGGTTTCCGTGACGGGGTGCGCGGCGAGCAGTTCCCGTACGCGGGTGCGCAGGTCCTCGGCGGTGGCGGTCATCGCGCTGCTCCGTCCAGGGCGGGTACGACGACCAGGCGGCCGGTGGTGGTGCCGTCGGCGACGCGCTGCACGGCGTCGGCTGCTCCGGCGAGCGGGACCCGTTCGCTGATCAGCGGTGCGATGGCGCCCGTGGCGGCGAGCCGGGTCAGTTCGGCGTGGCAGGCGCCGATGGCGGCGGGCTCCTTGGTGGCGTACAGCCCCCAGTGCAGGCCGAGGACGGAGTAGTTCTTCACCAGGGCGTGGTTGAGCGCCGGGGCGGGGACGGTGCCGCTGGCGAAGCCGACGACGACGATGCGGCCCTCGAAGGCCACGCACTTGGCGGAGGCGGTGTAGGCGTCGCCGCCGACCGGGTCGTAGACCACGTCGGCGCCGCGGCCGGCGGTGAACTCCTTGACGCGGGCGATGAGGTCCTCGGACGTACGGTCGATCACCAGGTCGCAGCCGAGTTCCTCGGCGGTGCGCGCCTTGGCCTTGCCGCCGACGACCCCGATGACGGTGGCTCCGGCGGCTTTGCCGAGCTGGACGGCGGCGCTGCCGACCCCGCCGGCGGCGGCGTGCACGAGGAGGGTCTCGCCGCTCTTCAGCCGGGCCCGGCGGTGGAGTCCGAACCAGCCCGTCTGGTAGCCGATGTGCAGGGCGGCGGCCTCGGCGTCGTCGAGGGAGTCCGGGGCGGGGAGCAGGGCGCGCGCGGGTGCGGTGACGTACTCGGCGAACCCTCCGTGCGGAAGGCTCGGGTTGGCGATGACGCGGCGGCCGTCCTCCGTCTCGGCGCAGACCTCGACGCCGGGGGTGAAGGGCAGGGGGGGACGGATCTGGTACTGCCCGCGGCAGAGCAGCGCGTCGGGGAAGTTGACGTTGGCGGCGAGCACCCGGAGTCTCACCTCGCCCTCGCCGGGCACCGGCTGCGGAACCTCTTCGAGGCGCATGGCCTCACGGGGCTCACCGGGGGTATGTACTCGCCATGCCTGCATCCGGGGCCTCCAGCCGCCGTCGAGGAACCACACTCCGGGCGCATACTAAGCGGTTGCTTGCCATCCTGTGAACCCGTACGGGGAGCGATACGGGGAGCGATACGGGGGGAGCGGTCCGCAGGGGCGCCGAACCCACCGGAATCGGGGCCGGACCGCGCCGCACCGTTGCCGCCGCCGCCGCCACGGCCCGCCGGCCGGCCGCACCTGCGGGTGCGTGGCCGACCCGGTCGGGGCCGCTTCGACCACTCCTGCGGCGCAGCCGGCTCCGTGATCCGGACGGGTGCGGGCACGGGCGGGCGGGAGTACGTCCCGCGGGGCCGATCCCGTCACGGGCATGGCCATCTGGGCGTGCGCGCGCTATCGATGCCCCATGACGGACGACGCCCTGAGGGACCACGCCCCGCGCGGGCTGCCCGCGCCACCGCCGCTCGGCGCCGCCGCGCTGCCCCCCGGCACGTACGCGGGCCGGGTGGTCCTCGTGACGGGCGGCGGCACCGGGCTGGGCAAGGCCATCGCCGCAGAGTTCGCCCGGCTCGGCGGCGATCTGGTGATCGCCGGCCGCCGCCCGGAGCAGCTCGCGGCGGCGTGCGAGGAGCTGGCCGCCGTCCCCGGCGCGGGGCGGGTGACGGCCGCGGTCTGCGACATCCGGGACCCCGGGCGGGTCGCGCAGGCCTTCGACGCGGCGCAGGCGGCGCACGGGCTGCCCGACGTGCTGGTCAACAACGCGGCGGCGAACTTCCCCTCCCCGGCCGAGGACCTGTCCCCGAACGCCTGGCGGGCGGTGGTCGACACCACGCTGACCGGCACCTGGTTCATGACCCGCGAGTTCGGCCGCCGCCACCTCGCCGCGGGGACGCCGGCATCCATCGTGAACATCGGCGCCTCGTACGCGTGGACGGGCGGGCCGGGCTTCGCGCACAGCGCCGCGGCCAAGGCCGGGGTGAAGAACCTGGTGGAGACGCTCGCCGTCGAATGGGGGCCGTACGGCATCCAGGTCAACGGGCTCGTTCCCGGGCTGTTCCCGCACGCCGACATGACCCGGGACATCCGGGACGGCATGGAGCGGGCCTCGCCCGGCGTCCAGGACGCCCGGCAGCCCGCCCTACGGGTCGGCGCGCCGCGCGAACTGGGTTGGGCCGCCACGTTCCTGGCCTCTCCCTACGCCCGGTTCGTGACCGGCCACACTCTGGTGGTGGACGGCGCGAACTGGCAGCGCCGGGCCCTGGTCAATCCCGAGGTGGTGTCCGTGCGGGAGCAGTTGGGGCGCGGCCCCTTCGGACGGTGACGACCGGGGAGACCGCCCGAAACGGGGGTGACGGGACGGCCCTCAGCCTCCCGTGAAGTGCGGGGGGCGGCGGGCGGCCTTCGCGCCGTACCCCTCGCGGCAGTCGTCGGAGGTGAGGGTGAGGGCCGCGGTCATCGCGACGCGGTCGAGGGCGGCCGGGAGCGCCGCGTCAGCGTAGCCGTCGACCGCGCGCTTGATCCCCTGGACGGCGAGCGGGGCGTTCGCCGCGATCTCGGCCGCCAGTGCGCGGGCGGTGGACTCCAGCTCGGGACCGGGGACCACCAGTTGCACGAGGTTCAGCCGCTGCGCCGTGGCGGCGTCGATCCGGCGGCCGGTCAGGGCCAGGTACTTGGCCCAGCCCGCGCCCGCCTCACGGGCTATGCGCAGGTCGCCTCCCGCGTCCACCGCGACGCCCAACCGGGCTTCCGGGAGGGCGAAGACGGCGTCCTCGGCCGCGACCCGGACGTCGGCCATCAGGGCCAGCTCGAAGCCGAAGCCGAGGCAGTGCCCCTGGACGGCCGCCACCACCGGCTGCGGGAGGCGCGCGAGGACGGCGAACCTCTCGTGGACCCAGCGGATGCCCTCGTAGTAGTTGCGGGTCCGCTCGGCGGCCGTGGCGCCGGTGATGGCGCCGCCGGGCGCGGTCACGTCGATGCCCGCGCAGAAGGCCCGGCCCTCGGCGCGCAGCAGGACCGCCCTGGCCTGCGGGTCGAAGCGGATCCGGTCCGCCAGCAGGCCCAGCTGGCGGGTGGACTCCCAACTCCAGCCGTTGAGCCGGTCGGGACGGCAGAGGGTGAGGACGGCGAGGCCGTCGGCGACCTCCAGCCGGACCCGCTCCTCACCCTCCGCGGTCTGGGTGGTGACGGTGTCGATCACCCTGCCTGCACCCCCGTAGATAACTGACGGACCGTCAGTTTAGGTGTCGCCGCTCAGCGGGGGAAGACCTCGAACGGGACCGCGGGACGGCCGTCGAAGCGGGCTGCCGCCTGCTGGACGTTGCCGGTGAGGAAGGCGCGGACGTATTCCTCGGGATCCTGGTCCGTCAGCACCTCGATGTACGCCCTGTGTTCCAGGAGGGACGAGATCGCACGCTCCAGCCCCGGGCCGGCGTCCGCCGCGTGCGTCGGCGTGGCGGAGCCGGACACGGCCACCCAGCGCACCCCGTCCCACGGCTCCAGGCCCTGTTCGCTGATGAGCTCGGGGAAGATCCACCGGTTCCCGGCGTCTCCCGCCGCGTCCAGGGTGGCCCGGCCCACCGCCTTGTGGTCGGGGGTGTTCCAGGCACCGCCGCCCTGCGCGCCGCCCCACGTGTCGCGGTGGTTGAGGGTGACGACCAGCTCGGGGCGGTGCCGTCGGATCGCAGCGGCGATGTCCCGGCGCAGGTCGAGGCCGTACTCGACCACTCCGTCGCGGTGGTCGAGGAACTCGACCCGGGACACGCCGACGACGGCCGCGCTGGCGCGCTGCTCCGCCTCGCGCAGGGGGGCGCAGTCGGCGGGGGCGATGGTGTCGATGCCCGCCTCGCCGCGCGTGGCGAGGAGGTAGACGACCTCCCGGCCCCCGTCGGTCCAGTCCGCGATCGCGGCCGCACAGCCGTACTCGAGGTCGTCCGGGTGGGCGACGACGGCGAGGGCGCGCCGCCAGTCGGTCGGCATGGGCTGCAGGGGCGCGGGGTGATCGGCTCGTTCGGTCATGCCAGGCACCCTAGCGCTGTGACCGGAAGGGTTTGCCGGGGCGCGGTGTCCGGTGCGGGGGTGCGGGGCCCGGATCGTGCCGGGGTGCGGGGGCGGTGGCCGGGGTCAGGCCTCGTCCCGGACGAGGGCCAGCAGGCGGTCCAGGACGCGGGGGCCTCCCGCGCGCAGGCCGTCGTGCTCGAACTCGTCCGTCACCCAGGTCCGCAGCCCCCGGATGGCGCGGGCCGTCTCCAGGGAGTGCGCGGTGTCGACGTACAGGTCGTCGTGGTAGACGGCGGCGGCCACCGGCACCTCGTTGGCGGCCAGCCGTGCCCGGTCGTACAGGGGCGTCCAGCCGGTACGGGCGGCCAGCAGTTCGGCGGTCTCGCGCAGCGGGGCCAGGGCCGGGTCGGTGGCGAAGTGCCAGGGGTGGACGTTCTCCGCGGTGAAGAGGAGGGGCTCCTGGCCCTCGAGGGTCTTCGCGGCGTCGAAGCGGGCGTGGCGGGCGCGCACCCGGTCGGCCGCCCATCCGGTGGGGGCGGCGGGGTCCTGGGCGTAGATCGACTCGTGGAGCAGCGCGTACAGGGGGTGCCCGGCGAAGGAGAGCAGCGCTTGGGCGGCCTCCAGGAAGGCGTCGGACAGCTCCGGTCCGGCGGCGGTCGGGACGAAGGCGTCCTCCAGCAGGTAGTGCAGCTGGTGGCTGCCGTCGCCGCTGCCGAGCAGGATGCCGAGGGACTGGAAGGCCTCGACGGTCAGCCGGTGCCCGCCCGGGAGCTCGGCCGGGCGGGACGCGAGGCGGGCGGCGATCCGGCGGGCGCGCTCGGCGTCCATGGGGTAGCGGGCGTAGTGCGCCAGGGTCTTGCGCTCCATGCGCGGGTACGCGCTCTCGTACACCTCGTCGGCGGTGGCGGTCAGGGACGGCAGGCCGCCGGTGATCAGGGCGGCCGAGAGGCCCTCGGGTGCGGCGCTGAGGTAGTGCGTCGCGCAGAAGCCGCCGAAGCTCTGGCCGAGGACCGTCCAGGGTGCACCGCCGGTCAGGCCGGGCCGGACGGCTTCCGCGTCGCGCACGATGGAGTCGGCCCGGAAGTGGGCCAGGTACTGCGCCTGTCGAGCCGGGGTGCCGCGCAGCGGCAGGGTCTGCCGGTTGGCGGGGGTGGACCGGCCCGTACCGCGCTGGTCGAGCAGGAGGACCCGGTACTCCGTCAGGGCCCGGTCCAGCCAGGCCTGCCGGCCGACGAACCGCCGGGCACCGAAGCCGGGGCCGCCCTCCAGGTACAGCAGCCACGGCAGCGCCGCCGGGTCCTTGCCGGCGGCGACGACCTCGCGGGCGTACAGCTCGATGTGCTCGCCGTCCGGGCGGGCGTGGTCGAGGGGGACGGTGAACCGGTGGTCGGTGAGGACCGTCCCGGGCTGGCGGTAGCTGTGCTCTGCGGTCACGGACGGCCCCTGGGGTACGAGGTGGGAGGGCCCGCGCCCCCGGCCGGATCGCGGCGGGGGACACGGGTACGGCGGTCGGGCCGAGCCTGGTACGGGCTCCGGGCGCGCCTGCGGTACGGGCTCCGGGCGCGGCTCCGGTACGGGCACTGCGCGCGGCTCCGGTACGGGGCTCCGGGCGGTACGGGGGCGGGCCGGGGCCCTCAGGGGAACTCGACCACCGAGCGGAGCACTTCGCCCCGCCCCATCCGGGCGAAGGCCTCCTCGACCCCGTCGAGGGGGATCGTCTCGGACACGAAGGCGTCCAGGTCCAGGCGGCCCTGCAGGTAGAGGTCGATGAGCAGCGGGAAGTCGCGCTCCGGCAGGCAGTCCCCGTACCAGGAGGACTTCAGGGCCCCGCCGCGGCCGAAGACGTCCAGGAGCGGCAGCTCCAGCTTCATCTCGGGGGTCGGGACGCCGACGAGGACCACGGTCCCGGCCAGGTCCCGGGCGTAGAAAGCCTGCCGGTAGGTCTCGGGCCGGCCCACGGCCTCGATGACCACGTCGGCGCCGTTCCCGTCGGTCAGCGCCTGGACGGCTTTGACCACGTCCTCGGTGCCGCCGTTGACGGTGTGCGTGGCGCCGAGACCCCGGGCCCACTCCAGCTTCCGGTCGTCGAGGTCCACCGCGATGATCTTCGAGGCGCCCGCGAGGCGGGCACCGGCCACCGCCGCGCTGCCGACTCCCCCGCAGCCGATCACGGCGACCGAGTCGCCGCGGCCGACGCCGCCGGTGTTCAGGGCGGCGCCGAGGCCGGCCATCACCCCGCAGCCCAGGAGTCCGGCGGCGGCGGGTGAGGCCGCCGGGTCCACCTTGGTGCACTGTCCGGCCGCGACGAGCGTCTTCTCGGCGAAGGCGCCGATGCCCAGGGCCGGGGAGAGCGGGGTGCCGTCCTCCAGGGTCATCGGCTGGGTGGCGTTGTGCGTGGCGAAGCAGTACCAGGGCCGCCCCCGCCGGCAGGCCCGGCAGTTTCCGCACACCGCACGCCAGTTGAGGACGACGAAGTCGCCGGGGGCCACGGACGTGACGTCCGCGCCGACCGATTCGACGATGCCCGCGGCCTCGTGGCCGAGCAGGAAGGGGAACTCGTCGTTGATCCCGCCCTCCCGGTAGTGCAGGTCCGTGTGGCAGACCCCGCAGGCCTGGACCCGGACCAGCGCCTCGCCGGGCCCCGGGTCGGGGACGAGGATCGTCGTCGTCTCCACCGGTGCGCCCTTGCTCCGGGCGATGACCCCTTGTACGCGATGCGTCACGTCCCACTCCACTCTCGTTCGGCTGCCGTCCGAACGTACACGGGCGCCGCGGCGCGCGGGAGTTGTGTCACCGCGCGGCGCGGGAACCGGCCGGCTCCGCGGGTACGGACTCCCGCGGGCGGTGAGGGGGGCGGCCGGGTCCGGGACCGGCGGGCGGGCCGGATGCCCCGGCAGCGGGGCGGCCGGGTGCACCGCCCCTCGGTAGAGCGGCCCGAAGGCCGCCGAGTGCCGGAAAGAGTCCACGATGGGCGATTCGCGGCCAACGCACGAGTCGCCCGAATGAGGCATAAGGAGCGGCGACTTGCCCGTATTGGGCACACGCCCTTCAAACCGTGATGTCAGTCACGCGTGGACCTCCAACATCATTTCCGCACGACGGCCCGATTCCCTTTCCCCGGAAAGGGAATCGGCAATTGCCCGGAGGCCTCTCCATGGTCATGTGGGGGGCGGAATGCGGGAAGTCGATCTCCAAGCGGAATTCACGTCTTGTTCCCGCCCGGCGCATTCGCCTACGGTCACCTCGTTCCCAGCGGCCGACTGCCGAATCCGGCCGCCGCCGGGGCTCTCCCGTCCCCCCACGTGAGGAATTCCGTCATGCCCGCTCAGGGAAAGCACCGCCGGCCCAAGCAGCACCCGATCACCCGCAAGCTGGCCCTCGCCGGCACGGGCGGAGCCGCTCTCGTACTCCCCTTGATCGGCGCGACGAGCGCCGGAGCCGCCGAGGCGGCCGCCCCCACCACCTATGCGGTGGTCGCGGGCGACACCCTTTCCAAGATCGCAGCAGACCACTCACTCGCCGGAGGCTGGGAACAGCTCTACGCGGCGAACAAGACCAGCGTCGGCGACAACCCGGCGGTGATCCGCCCCGGCCTCAAACTGAAGCTCGGTACGGCCGCGCGGAAGACGGCGGCCACCGCGGCCCCCGCGTCCTACGCGAACAATCTGGACGGCTGGATCCGCGAGTCGCTCGCCGTCATGGCGAAGCACGGAATTCCCGGGACCTACAACGGAATTCACCGCAACGTGATGCGGGAATCCTCGGGCAACCCGCGGGCGATCAACAACTGGGACTCCAACGCCGCGGCGGGAATCCCCTCCAAGGGCCTGCTCCAGGTCATCGACCCGACTTTCCGCGCCTACCACGTACCGGGTACCTCGCAGGACTCCTACGACCCGGTCGCCAACATCACCGCCGCCTGCAACTACGCGGCCGCGCGCTACGGCTCCATCGACAACGTCAACGGGCCGTACTAAACCCTCAGCGCGGTGCGCCGTTCGGCGCGGAGGTGGTGGGCCCCGGCCGTCAGGGAGTGGTCCGGTCCGGGAAGCTGAAGGTGTAGCCCTGCGCCCTGAGCCAGGGCAGGTACTCGCCGAGCGCGGCGACCGTCTCGCTGCGGTCGCCGCCGCCGTCGTGGAAGAGGACGGTGGGCTGCGGGGGGAGGGCGCCCTCCACCGCGGACACGATGGCCGGCAGGCCCGGACGGCTCCAGTCCTTCGGGTCCACGCTCCAACCCAGGGGCCGCATCCCGCTCGCGGCCGCTATCGCGCGGCTCTCGGGGGTGAAGGCGCCGCCCGGCGCCCGGTAGTAGTCGACGGTGACGCCGGGCGCGGCCTTCTCGATCATGCCCTTGGCGTCGAGGATCTGCTGCCGCTGGTAGGCGACGGGCTTGTGGTCCATGGTCACGTCGTGGTCGACGGAGTGGTCGCACAGGCGGTGTCCGGCGGCCGCGACCTTCCGGACCAGGTCCGGGTGGGCGCGCGCGCTGGTTCCGATCATGCAGAACGTGGCCTTGACGCCGTTCTCCTCCAGTACGCGCAGCACCTGCGGTGTCCACCGCGGGTCCGGGCCGTCGTCGATGGTGATCGCGACGTCGCGCCCGGTGCCCTGCGCGAGCCGGGAGATGCCGAGCGGGATCTTGGCCCCCGGCGCGGGGGCGACGGCAGGACCCTGGCCCACGGCCTGCCCCGCGGCCTGGCCCGTGGTCCGGCCGGCGGTCTCCCCCACGACCCGGTCCGTGGTCCGGCCGGCGGTCTCCCCCGCGACCCGGTCCGTAGTCCGGCCGGCGGTCTGCCCCGCGGCCTGGCCCGCGGGGCCGTCGGCCGCCGCGAGGGCCGGGGCCCCCGTCGCGGCGAGGAGGCCCACGACGGCCGCCGCCACCGCGGCACCCGACCGCCGTCGGGTCCCGGAACTGCTGATGCTGCCCATGGATGCGTTCTTCCCTTGCGCTCGGCCGGAGGTCTCGTACTGCCGGTCCAGGCTAGGGAGCGCGCGGCGGGTTCCTCTTCCTCCATTCGGCCGATACCCGATCTGCGGTCGGTGTGGGGGGCTTTGTCCTGGTTGATCACGGCAGACTGTTTTCACGCAAGCCGACTCAGGAAAAACTTTTCACGTATTGCTTGACGGGTGTGCCGTCGAGGAGCGATGCTCATGCAGCGCAGCCACGCAGGCCGCGTCACCGGGGAGGGTTACCGGTCATTCGAGTCGAGAACGTCTCAGGGAGCGGAAAGTGAACATTCTCGCCACGCAGCGAACGGCCGCCACGGTCCAGCAGCACTCGGCGGAGGCCTCGGTGCCGCAGCAGCTGCCGCGCATCGACAACGCCCGCGAGGTTGCCCCGGGTGACGCCCGCGCCCTGTCGAAGGTCTTCTTCGAGAGGCTCCGCACCCTGGAGGAAGGCACTCCGGAGCGGCAGTACGTGCGCAACACGCTGATCGAGATGAACCTCTCCCTGGTCCAGTTCGCGGCGCGCCGGTTCCGCAACCGCACCGACGGCACCGAGATCGAGGACCTCATCCAGGTCGGCACGATCGGGCTCATCAAGGCCATCGACCGCTTCGACCCGGCCCTGGGCAACGAGTTCACCACCCTCGCCCTCCCCTACATCACCGGGGAGATCAAACGTCACTTCCGCGACGCCACCTGGGCCGTCCACGTCCCGCGGCGCCTCCAGGAGCTGCGCATCCAGCTCGCCCGCGGCAAGGAGGAGCTCAGCGCCGACCTCGACCGGGCCCCGACGGTCAAGGAGCTGGCGGCCCACCTGGAGCTGACCGAGGACGAGGTCATAGAAGGGCTGGTCGCCGCCAACGGCCACTCCAGCCAGTCCCTCGACAACGAGCAGGACGAGACCTCCGACAACGCCCCGCGCGCCCTGGCCGACACGCTCGGCGACGAGGACCCGGCCATGGGCCTCTTCGAGGACCTGCACAGCCTCGCGCCGCTGCTGGAGCAGCTCGAAGGACGCGAGAAGCTGATCATCCAGATGCGCTTCGGCCAGGAGATGACGCAGGCACAGATCGGCGAGCGGCTCGGCGTCTCCCAGATGCAGGTCTCCCGGCTCCTCACCCGCATCCTGTCCCGGCTGCGCGAGGGCATGCTCGCCACCTGACCGTCCCGGGGGCCGCCCTTCCGGGCCCGGCCCCACCGTAGATGTGCGGGGTGCGGCATCCGCTCGGGCGCCGCCCCAGAACGGGGTGAGAGACATGGAGAAGCTGAGCGACCACGAGGGCTGTACCGCCCACGCGCCGGGGTGCGCCTGCCCGCCGCTGCGCGCGGCGCAGGCGCGGGACGCCGCGTGCGAGTTCCTGGCGGAGTTGAACCCTCCCCCGCCGGAGACGACCGTGCAGAACGTCCTGCTGCTCGTCTCCGAGCTCGTGACGAACGCACTGCGGCACGCCGGCGCCGTCACGGCGCTGAGGCTGCGCGCCGACCGCCACCAGATCCAGGTGACCGTCGAGGACCCCAGCCCGGCCCACCCGCAGGACCGTACGCCCGACCTCAGCGGCCTGACCGGCGGCTTCGGCTGGCCGATGATCCAGCGCCTCGCCCACAGCGTCAGCATCGTCCAGCCCCGCCCCGGCATGGGCAAGGCCATCGTCGCCGCCCTTCCCCGCTGATCAGCCCGCCGACCTCCCCGGTCGGCGGGGCGTCGACGCTTCGTCGCCGCCCTGCGGACAACTCCCTTGGCAACGCGCCGTGTTGAGGCGCGCGGCGCATGCTCCCGCTTGCTTGCGCCTCCACGGTGTGGACGGGGTGAAGAAGCGGGGCGCAGTCACCTGCTTCCTGTCCCCGATCCACGTGACGGGCGGATCGGAACCGGTCTGATTGGCCGGCCGGAAGCGGGGTATCCGACGCTCTGTCAAGAGGATCCGAACTCAGGAGGACCGATGTCCGGAGTGCTCGCGAAGGTGAAGCAGTTCAGCCGCAGCAGGCAGGGACAGAAGGTCCTGGCCTCCGTACGGCGCGCGGCGTCGGACCCGCGCAAGCAGGCGCAGGCGCGCTCGCTCCTCGGACGTCTGCGCGGCCGGCGCTGAGCCGTCGGACCACAGGCGCGAGGAAACGACCAGGAAAAGGCGTAAGGAATCCCCATGCCCCAGCACGAACTGCGAACCTCCCTCACGGCCCTGCGCGCGCAGGCCGCGGATCCCGCCCTGCCCCCGCAGGACCGTGAGCATCTGGAAGCGCTGCTGGGCAGGCTCGAAGCCGCGGCGGCCCGGGAGGACCACTGCGGTGAGCCCGGCTTGTTGGAGGGGCTGAACCTGTCGCTCGCCCGCTTCGAGGTCGAGCACCCGCGCATCGGGGCGACGCTGAACAGCATCGCGCAGAGCCTGACCTCGATGGGCGTGTAGGCATGGGCGGGTAGGCGCGCGGTACGGCAGGTACGACGGGAGGGGCCCGGGTCATCGAGACCCGGGCCCCTCCCGTCGTACGTTCCCCGTCGTCGGACCCCGTCATACGGCGCCCCGGGAGGGCGGCCCCGGCGGGGCGAGCCCGCTGCGGGCCCCCGTCAGGCGGTGTCTTCAGGGTGGGCCCCGGGGCCCGCCGCGTAGGGGGCCAGGGGGGTCGGAGACAGGACCGTCGTCTCCTCTCCCGGTTCGAGGAGGGTGTCGGCGGCGCCCACGACGAGGGTGTCCGGGAGGCCGACCGCTTCGGGGTCCTTGTTGTCGTAGTCCAGGCGCCACAGCAGGTGCCGCATGGCCTCCAGCCGGGCCCGGCGCTTGTCGTTGCTCTTGACCACGGTCCAGGGGGCGTGGTCGGTGTCGGTCGCGCGGAACATCGCGACCTTGGCCGCCGTGTAGTCGTCCCACAGGCCGAGGGAGGCCACGTCGGTGGGCGACAGCTTCCACTGCCGCACCGGATCGACCCGGCGGATGGCGAAACGGGTGCGCTGCTCCGCCTGGGAGACCGAGAACCAGAACTTGACCAGGTGGATCCCGTCCTCGACGAGCATGGACTCGAAGGAGGGGCACTGGTGCAGGAAGAGGCGGTACTGCTCCTCTGTGCAGAAGCCCATGACCTTCTCGACGCCGGCGCGGTTGTACCAGGACCGGTCGAAGAAGACGATCTCGCCCGCGGAGGGCAGGTGGTCGACGTAGCGCTGGAAGTACCACTGGCCCGCTTCGCGCTCCGTGGGTTTGTCCAGGGCCACCACGCGGGCTCCGCGGGGGTTGAGGCGTTCGGTGAAGCGCTTGATGGTCCCGCCCTTGCCCGCGGCGTCCCGTCCCTCGCACACCACCACCACGCGGGCCCCGGTCTCCTTCGCCCAGCGCTGGAGCTTGAGCATCTCTATCTGGAGGATCCGCTTGGCCCGTTCGTACTCGTCGCGGCGGAGCTTGCGGTCGTACGGGTGGTTCTCGCGCCAGGTCCGGATCGGCAGCCCGGCGCCGTCGAGCAGCACCGGCTGCTCGGGACGGGTCTCATCGACCCTGAGCCCGTCCAGGAGCTGCTCGTGCTGCTGCGCGTCCGCCTGGTCAGGCATCCGTGAACCCTCCTCCACAAGGGACCGGCAGGCTGGTTCCCGCCGCCCCGACGGGCGCCTACCCGGGCCGGGCCGGACCATTCGGGGTCGGGGAGCCCGTCAGGACGGCAGTTCCCGGGCGCTGACCCGGTGGGCCGGTTCCTGGCCGCCCCCGCTCGCCAGCATGCGGACCTCGCCGCGGTCGCTGATCTCCGCCCGGACGATGCCGGTCTCGTCGGCGTAGACGGGGTGGCCGCCGGGCCCCTTCTGCCCGGTGTCGGACACCTCCACGACGTCCTGCCCGGCTTCGGGCCCTTCCTCGAAGACCAGCTCGTACCTCTGCGTCTGCATCCTGTCCCATCCGTTCTCGGTCGGGGCCGGGGCCCACGGCCATGCTCCGTCGCGCCCGGCCGGCGCGCATCTTGCGGGCGGCCGGGCGGAGGTCCGACGTCGCGGGGTCCCACATCCGAGGTCCGGAATCCGAGGTCCGGGTTCGAAGGGACGAGACGGGCAGGTGAGGGCGTGCCCGAGCCGGCCGTCGGCCGCGCAGGCGCTCCCCTACGGAGTGTGCCGGGCAGCGGGGGCCGGGCAGCGGCCCGAGGAAGGGCCGGGGGTCAGGTAGCGGACAGCCTGGACGCGGGCCGCTGACTGGCCGCCTCCCAGGGCGGGGGCGCGGCCAGTTCCGTCCACGCGGCCAGTGCCTCGGCGTCCACCAGGAGGATGCCGCAGTTGTCCGCGTACTCGGCGGCGGGTGCGGTGAAGGAACTGGTGGTCACGACGATCGCCACGTCGGCCTCGTGGACGGCGAAGCAGGTGCCGCCGAAGCGCTGGAGGTCCTGCGAACCGACCCGGTTGGTGTCGGCGTAGTGCTTGCACTGCAGGACGATGCGCCGTCCGTCCGGGGTCGTCGCGATCACGTCGGCGCCCAGGTCGCCGGCGCCGCCGACCACCTCGACCGGCGTGCAGCCGTCCCGCGCGCACAGTGCGGCGATCGTGTGCTCGAAGCCGTCGGCGTCGACCGCGGCGTGGTCCAGGGCGTCCGGGCCGACGTCCGGCACGGGAGGCTCCGCCTCCCACCCGGTGTCCCACGCCGCGTCCGGCACCGGGGCGGGGACGGGGACGGGCCCTACGGCGGAGCGGCGCCGGACGGGCGAGACGCTCCACTTGGCGAGCGCCACCCCGATCGCCAGGACCACCGCCGTGGCCACGGGGACCACCGGCACCCCCGTGTCGGCCGCGCCCGCGGCTCTGAGGAAGACGGCGAGGCCCCCCACGCATATCGCCGCGAGTCCCACGACCAGCACCACGTCGCGCCCGATCGGCGCGGCCGCGCGCCGCCCGGGCGTCCTGCCCTCTTCCCCCGATGACGTCATGCGGGAGCCCTCCCTGTGATCGTTCGAAAGCGCCGCGGTCCCGAACCCCCTGACGGGTTCGGGACCGCGGCGCACACGTGCGGTGCGGGTCACGTCACCGCTTGAAAACGTCCTTGATCTTCTCCTTGGCCTGCCGGGCGTCGCCCTTCGCCCGCTCGGCGCGGCCCTCGGCCGTCAGCCGCTCGTTTCCCACCAGGCGGCCGGCCGCCTCCTTGAGCTTGCCCATGGCCTGTTCGGCCCTGGCGCGGCCCTTCTCGTTGTCCGACACGCTCATCACTCCCTGCGGGACGGGGAACTGCCTTCGTGTCCTCGTCTGACCCGGATGGCCCTTCCCAAACGTGGCGGCGCCGGTCAGCGGGCCGCCGGGGGCCCGCCGAAGAGCTCGGCCATGTGCCGCTGGAGGGTCATCACGTCCGTCACTGTGTACAGGCCCTGCCCGGGGCCGGGCTCCCCGCCCAGCGGCCCCTCCCCGTGGGCCGCCGCCACCGCCCTGACCTGGCCGGCGGGGTCCGGCAGGTAGGTGAGGCCGTCGACGCCGAAGCGGGCGCGGCCGCCGGGCCGCGCCGCCCGTCCGCCCGCCAGCTCGGCGGGGGTGGGCGGCTGGGCGAAGGTGCCGGCGTAGAACTCGATGAGCGGGGTCTCGTTGAGCCCGTCCACCCGCCACACGTACGCGGCGTGGAAGCGCCCGCCCAGCTCGACGGAGAGCACGTCTCCGGGACGCAGGAAGGTGAGGGAGCGGGGCGAGGCCGGCTTCCGGGTCAGCGGGGCCGGCGCCGAGCGCAGCAGCTCCTTGATCTCCCGGGACTGGCGCTCGAAGGCGTCGGAGAGGACCACGTCGCGGTTGAGCTCGTCCACCGCGGCAACGGCCTGCGCGGTGAGGTCCGCGTCCTGGAAGCCGTACTTGTGGAGGAGGGTGGCGAGGGCGACCTTGGCGACGTTGCGCAGGGCCGGGCTCGCGTCGTCGGAGTCGAGGAGGCAGCGCCAGCGGGTCAGCACGGGGCCGATCACGGCGTGGGCGACCTCCTCGTGCGAGGCGCCGGGCAGGTGCATCTGCCACCGCACCCAGCGCGCCAACTCCTCGTCCATGGCCCGGACGTGTCCCCGCGCCGCCAACTTGTCCAACACCTGCTGATGCCTCATGCCGCTCCCTCGCGCCCCACCCGGTCCGACAGGGGCCAGGTTAGGCGAGTGCCGGGCGGGCCCTCACGCCCGGCGGCACACCCCGGGCGGGGGCGGGGGAACGCCTGTGGTGCCGGCCCCGTCGGGGAGGCCGGCACCACGGGGCGCCGGAGCGGGCCTCGGACGAGCCCGGCCCCAGCACTAGAGCACGCGCCCGCCGTACGGACCGCCGAGGCCGTAGTAGGTGTCCAGCTGGTCGCGGTAGCCGGGGTCGTTCAGGTGCGCCTCCCGGTGGAATTCGGGGGCGTCCTTGATCTGCTCCTTCGTGCGGTCGACGTAGACCTTCTGCTCGGTCGCGTCGACCCTGACGACCGTGTTCGCCGGCAGCAGGACTTCCTTGCCGAAGATCCACACGCCGGTGTCCACCACCAGGTAGGCGTCGCCCGCCTCGTCGGAGTGCTTGTCGACCTTGCCGATGGCGCCGTCGGTCGCCTCGACCTTGTAGCCGATCAGGTCGGCGCCCACCATGTGGCCCGTGGTCGGCTGGTAGTTCCACCCGTTCTCGGTCACGTGAACACAACTCCTCTGGTAGGGAAGGCGGGGAAGAGGTGGGAAAGGCTGGGAAGGGACAGCCGGTCCCCCGCGTGCCGGGCCCGGCGGACGGGAGCCCGGTCAGGCCGGGGGAACGCCGAACGGCATGCCGGAGAGGTAGTGGGTGCCCAGCACCTCCCGGTAGCCCGCGTCCGCGAGGTGCTGGTCGCGGTCGAACTCGGGAGCGGCCTTGACCTGGTCCTTCGTCCGGTCCACGAACACCTTCCGCGCCGCGTGGTCGATGCGGGTCACCACACCGGCCGGCAGGAGGACCTCCTTGCCCAGGATCCACACGCCGGTGTCGACGACCAGGTAGGCGTCGGTGACCTCGTCGGAGTGCTTGTCGACCTTGCCGATGCCGCCGTCGAGCGCCTCGACCTTGTATCCGGTCAGTTCGGCCGCCAGGTAGTCCACGCCGGCGCGGTAGGACCACACGTTCTCCGTCATGCGAAACAACTCCCTCGATCGGGACCGCGGTCCCGCCGTCCACCGTGCGCCGGGGGCGGCGGCACCTCCGTCGACGGCGCGCCTGCCCCGCACCCCGCCCCTCAACCTGATCCGCATGGCCGGGGCCGGTCAGGGCAGGTGCGGGGGGACATGAGCGGTGGAGCGACGGACGGCGGCGGCATGCGAAGTGTGGGCGTGGAAGAAGAGCTGCTCCTGGTCGACGCGGAGAGCGGCGAGCCGCGGGCCCGCGCGGGAGCGGTGCTGGCCGCCGCGGACCGCTCCGCCCGGCGGGCGCCGGAGAGCGGTGACGGCGAGGCCCCGGGCCACACCTTCGAGAAGGAGCTCCAGAAGGAGCAGCTGGAGTTCGCCACGAAGCCGGTGACGGAGATGGGCGAGCTGCTGGAGGAGATCGTCCGGTGGCGGGCTGAGGCCGCCCGCCACGCGGCCTCAGCGGATACCCGGGTCGCCGCCCTCGCCACGTCGCCGCTGCCCGTCCGCCCCTCGCTCAGCAACGGCAAGCGCTACCAGTGGCTCGCGGAGCAGTTCGGGCTGACGGTTCAGGAGCAGCTGACGGGCGGCTGCCACGTCCATGTGTCGGTCGAGTCGGACGAGGAGGGTGTGGCGGTACTGGACCGGATCCGGCCGTGGCTCGCCGTCCTGACGGCGATGAGCGCCAACTCGCCGTTCTGGCAGGGACAGGACAGCGGGTACGCGAGCTACCGCAGCCGGGTGTGGAACCGGCTGCCGTCGGCCGGCCCGATGGACGTCTTCGGCTCCGCCGACCACTACCACGAGCAGGTCGGCGCCATGCTCGCGACGGGCGTGCTCCGCGACGAGGCCATGATGTACTTCGACGCCCGTCTGTCGGCCACCTACCCCACGGTCGAGGTCAGGGTCGCGGACGTCTGCCTGGAGGCGTGGACCCCCGTCCTGCTGGCCGCCCTCGTACGCGGGCTCGTCGAGACCGCCGCGCGGCAGTGGCGGGCCGGCGAGCCCCCGGCCCGGATCGGCACCGGCCTGCTGCGCCTCGCCTCCTGGCGCGCCGGCCGCTCCGGCCTGGACGGCCCGCTCATCGACCCGGTGTCCATGCGCGAGACGTCCGCCGCCGGAGCGGTCCAGGCCCTGTACGCGCACGTGCGCGAAGCGCTGGTGGACCACGGCGACGACGCACTCGTCCGCGAGGGCATCGCCCGACTGACGGAGCGGGGCAACGGAGCCCGCATCCAGCGCGAACTGCTGCGCACCGGCGGCGACCTGGCCGCGGTGGTCACCCACTGCGCACGGATCACCGCCGGGGCCCGTTGAGGAAAAGCGTGCTCCGCCCGTTTGGGCTCCCGGAGAGCGGCCATACGCGCCGTACCGGGAGTCCGCGGCGGTGAGCGGCGCGGGATCCCGAGCGGGCCCGAGTCGCGTGGTGGCAATCCCCCCGCCACCACGCGGCCGGGGCTCCGTCCGCACGATGCACTGCCGTCCGGAGCCGCACGGCAACCGGCGGTCGTGGCCCGGCGCTCTTCCCGGCCGGGTCGACGGAGGTCGGCACTCCCCCGGCACCCGGCGCTTGAGCAGCCGGGCCCGGGCACGGCTGCGGACGGCAGGCAGGCGCACGTTTCCCCGCGCGGGGAAACCGAGCCCCCTCTTCCGGAACGGGCCGAATGCGCCGAACAGGACGAATGCGCCGAACGCGCGCGCCATCGCGGTTGAGCAGACGGATGCGGCCGCCACGGAGGGTACGGATCGGACGCCGTCCCCGCCGGGGTCGCGCGGTCAGCGGCCTTCCGCGACGGGCGCCGGCCACGGGGCCCCGCCCAGTGCCAGGAGCACCTCGATGCGCTTGCCGCCCTGCGGCGCGGGCACGACCGCCACGCTCCGCGCCAGACGGCGGATCAGCGGCCATCCGAAGCCGCCCGGGAAGGCGGCCCCGGGCTGCCGGTCCACCACGACCGGGAAGGCGTCACTGGCGTCGGCGATGACGAGGCGCAGCCCGTCCGCGGACACGGTGGCGCTGAACCCGGTGATCCCCCCGCCGTGCCGGATGGCGTTCGTCGCGAGCTCCGAGGTCACCAGCAGCGCGTCGGTCAGGACGTCCGCGCCGGACCCCGGGTCGGACGACCCGATCCCAGCCGTCTCGATGAGCGAACGCACACGGTCCCGCGCCTGCCTGGCGGTCCGCGGAACCGAGGGCGTGGGCTCGTTCTCCACTTGTCGCACCTTCACTTCCTCACGGTTCTCGTCACGGCCGGACCGTTCCCGCCTGCCCCGTGACCGCCCGGGCAATCACGAGGGCAAACACGGCGGCCGTCCGTACCGGTGCCGGTTCAGCGCCGCCGGGGCGGTACGGCCACCACCACCGCCTCGGCCACGGTGGGCGCGGTGACGAAGGCCCGGTCCGCGCCGGTGACTTCGAGCAGCCGCGCGAGCCGGCCGGGGACCTCCCCCGCCAGCACCACCGGCCGGTCCAGCGCGGGCTGAAGCATGATGCTGAGCGCGGTCGAGTCCGCGAAGGTCACCCCTGAGACGTCCAGGACGAACCGGGTGACTCCCGCCGCCTCGGGGTCGAGCGCCGTCCGCAGGGCTTCCACGCCGTCCATGTCGAACTCGCCCGCCATCACGACGATGCGCACGTCGCCCTCGGACCGCGTCTCGACGCGGTTGCGCGCGTCGGCGTTGTGCGTGTCCATGTTCCCCACCTTTTCTTTCCGTGCTGTCAGAAGGACCGCGGCAGCTTCACCACGGTGACGAAGAAGTCGTCGATCTGCTGGATCGCCCGGATGAACTGGTCGAGGTCCACCGGCTTCGTCACGTACGCGTTGGCGTGCAGCTTGTAGCTGCGCAGGATGTCCTCCTCGGCCGCCGAGGTCGTGAGCACGACGACGGGGATGTGGCTCAGCTCGGGATCGGTCTTGATCTGTTCCAGGACCTGCCGGCCGTCGTACTTGGGCAGGTTCAGGTCGAGGAGGATCAGGTCGGGACGCGGGGCGTTGGCGTGGTCGCCGCGGCGGTAGAGGAAGTCCAGGGCTTCCAGACCGTCCCGCACGACGTGCAGCGTGTTCCCGATCCGGTTGTCCTCGAAGGCCTCGCGCGTCATCAGCTCGTCGCCCGCGTCGTCCTCGACGAGCAGGACTTCCGCGGGCTGTGCCTGGGGGCCGGTGGGCATGGTCATGGGGTGTTTCCTTCCGCGGCCGCGGGTTCGGCGCTCTGGGGTGAGGAGGGGGTCCGGGCCGGGACGACCGCCGGCGCGGAGACGGAGGCGGGCGCGGCACCGGAGCCCGCGTCGGGACGGGATGCTTCCGCCTCGGAACGGGATCCGTCCACGGGGGAACGGGATCGGTCAGCGGCGGTCACGGGCAGGGTGAAGAGCAGCCTCGCGCCCTCCGTGTGGTCGGTGTCGATCCAGATGCGTCCGCCCGAGTGCTCGACGATCTTCTTGCAGAGCGAGAGGCCGATGCCGGTGCCTCCGTACGCCTCCCGGCCGTGCAGCCGCTGGAAGATGACGAACACCTTCTCGGCGAACTCGGGGGCGATGCCGATCCCGTTGTCCGTGACGCTGAAGGTGTGGAAGCCGGGGTCCGCCCCAGTGTCGGTCACGAGGCCGATCTCGACGCGCGGCGCCCGCCCCGGGGCCCGGAACTTGACCGCGTTGGCCACGAGGTTCTGCCAGAGCATGGTCAGGAGGGTGGGGTCGCCCTCCACCTCCGGCAGGCCGTCCGGCCGCACGACCTCCGCCTCGCTCTCCTCCACGGCGGCGGCGAGGTTGCGCAGGGCCCGGTCGACCGTGCCGTCGAGGGCGACGGTCTCCCTGGCGTCCTGCACGCGGCCCACCCGGGAGAAGGTGAGGAGGTCGTTGATGAGCACCTGCATCCGCTTGGCCCCGTCGACCGCGAAGCCGATGTACTGGGCTCCGCGCTCGTCGAGGCTGTCGCCGTAACGCTTCTCCAGCAGCTGGCAGAAGGAGGCGACCTTGCGCAGGGGCTCCTGGAGGTCGTGCGACGCCACGTACGCGAACTGCTCCAGCTCGGCGTTCGAGCGGCGCAGCTCCACCGCCTGCGCGTCGAGGTCCGCGGCCGAGCGCTCCAGCTCCGCGGCGTTGCGCCGGGAGGCCGCCAGTTCCTCGACGGTACGGCGGCGCATGGCCTCCACGGCCCGGGAGAGCGAGCGCAGGTCGGAGGGGCCGCGCTCGGGGATCTCCTCGTCGAAGGCGCCGCCGGCGACCCGGCGGGAGGCGGCCCGCACCGCGCCCAGCGGGCGTACGACGCCCACGTGGAGCACGATCGCGAGGCAGCCCGCGGTCAGCAGGAAGGCCACGGCGACGGCCAGGAAGATGTGGTCGCGCTCGGAGCGGGCCTGCCCGAAGGTCGCGCGCGCGTCGGCCTGGATGCGGCCCAGCCGCTCCTGCTGCGCGTCGATGCGCCGGCGCACCTCGTCGAAGCGGTCCTTGCCCTCCTGGACGGAGGGGGCGGGGCCGCCGTCCCGTACCGAGGCGATGGCGGGGGTCGCGAAGGCGTCCCGCCAGCCTCGGGCGGCGTCCTTCACGGCCCGGACGTCGGCCTGGGCGTCGTCCTCGCCGTCGAGCAGCATGTCCAGCCGCTTGAGCGCCCCGAACTCGTTCGCCCGGCCGCGTTCGTACGGTTCCAGCAGCGCGGGCTGGCCGGTCAGGAGGTAGCCGCGGATTCCGGTCTCCTGGTCCAGCAGGGCCGCCTCCAGGCGGAGGGCGTCCCGCTGGGCCGGAGCGATCCCGTCGACCAGGCGGTCGCCCGCCGCGGTGGTGTTCGCCAGCAGCGCCGCTCCCACGCCGGCCGTGGTGAGGACCATGGCCGCGAGCAGGGCGAGCGCGGTCATGAACCAGGCCTGCACGCTCAGTCCGCGGAGACGGACGGCGGCGCGGGTGGCACGGGTGGGAGGGGCGGCGGGGCCGGGAGGAGCGGCGGCGGGGTCTGCGTGTTCGGGGGCGCTCACGAGGAGGTGTTCCATTCGAGGTGGAGTACGGCGACGTCGTCGGCCAGCCCGCCCCAGTCCGCGGCCAGGCTCTGGGCGGTGTGGATCAGGGTGTCGACGAACTGTTCGGCGGGCAGGTCGGCGTGCCGGCGGGCGATGTCGAGCAGTCCCTGCTCGTCGAGGCGTTCCGAACCGGGACCGGTGCGCCCTTCGATCAGCCCGTCGGTGAAGAGCATCAGGGCCCCGGACGGCTCCATCGGTATCTGGGTCACGGGCCAGGTGGAGTCCCAGTCCGGCACGATCCCCAGCGCGGGACCGCCCGCGACCGCCTCCATCCGGACCCCCTTCGAGGACCGCACCAGGAAGCCGGGATGGCCGGCGCGCTGTACGGCGACGCCGCTGTCGCCCGGCGGACGGGTGACCGCGATGAGGGTGGCGAAGATCTCGGGCCCGGAACGCTCGGCCACCAGGATCTTCTCCAGGAGGTCGAGCAGCGCCTGGCCGCGGGCTCCGGCCATGACGAACGCCCGCCACGCCACACGGAGGCAGACTCCGAGGGCCGCCTCGTCCGGTCCGTGCCCGGAGACGTCCCCGACGACGGCGTGCGTGGCCCCGTCGGGGGTCTGGACGACGTCGTAGAAGTCGCCGCCCAGAAGGGCCTGGGCGCGGCCGGGCCGGTAGCGGGCGCAGACCGAGACGGTGTCGTCCAGCAGGAGCGGTGTCGGCAGGAGGCCGCGTTCGAGGCGGGCGTTCTCCTCCGCGCGCAGCCGGCCCGTCTGGAGGGCCGCGGCGGCGAGCTCGGTCTGCTTTCGCTGCATTGCGTACCGGATGGCGCGCATGAAGCCGTCGGCTTCGAGGCGGCCCTTCACCAGGTAGTCCTGGGCTCCGGCCGCGACGGCGGCGAGGCCGGCCTGCTCCTCGGAGAGCCCGGTGAGGACGACGACGGCGGCTTCCGCGGACCTGGCCAGCACCTTGTTGAGGGCGTCGAGACCCTGGGCGTCGGGCAGGTGCAGGTCCAGCAGGACGCACTGCGGCGCCTCCGCGTCCAGCTGCGCCAGCGCGTGGGCGAGGGTGCGGGCCCGGCCGAGTCGGACGTCGACCCCGCTGTCCTCCACGAGCGCCTCGACCAGGAGGGCGTCGCCCTCGTCGTCCTCGATGAGGAGGACGTGGGGCGGCCGGTTGCTCCACAGCGTCTCGAAGCGGTCCTGTTCGACCGTGGAGGCCTGCCGGGGCGGGGATGCCGCCAGCTGTCCCGAGGTGTCGGCGGGGTGCTGCGACCCCAGGCCGAGAGCGCTCCCCATGGTGTTCGTTTCCCTTCTCACACGAGAGAGCGGGCGCCTGTCGGGCACCTGGTTCGTCCGGGGTGAGCTTAGAGTGATCATTTGCCGTTGGGCAATATTTTAACTGGTCAATTGTCCTTGCCGACCACCGAGGGGCCCTCGCGTGCGTCCGCGGCCGTCGCCGGGCCGGGCGCGAACCGTGCGTCCGCCGCGTCCCGGAAGCCGCGCAGGCCCACGACCAGGGCCTCGACGGCCGCGGGCTCCATCCGGTCGAGCACCGCCGCCATCTCCAGCAGGCGGATCGACCGCTGCTCCTCCAGCAGCGCCCTGCCCTGCGGGGTCAGGCGCAGCTCGACCTCGCGCCGGCTGGTCCGGCTGGGCATCCGCTCCACGAGGCCCATGGCCGCCATCCTGTCGCACAGCCGGGTGACCGAGGGCGGCCGGGAGCCGAGCACGGCGCCGAGGGTCCGCAGGTTGATCCCCTCGGCCGTCTCGACGACGAGGAGCGCCCGCAGCTGCGAGGGGGACACCGCCGCCCCCGCGGCGTCCTGGCCCCGGGCCCGCAGCACCTCCAGCAGCTCCACGGCGGCGCTGACGGCCGCGGAGGGATGCCCCTCCGCGCCGTTTCGACCGCTGCGAGGCGCCATACGGCCCACTGTGCCATCGCGGAGCGGTGCTGTCGCACCCGCCCCCTCCCCCGTTCCGTCCGTCGGGCGACCCTCGGGTGGGCTACGGGAGCGGGGCCCCCTCCTCCGGACGGCCGTGCCAGTCCAGGCAGACGACCATGGCGTCGTCGGCCGCCTCGATGCGCCCGCGGTGCCCGGTGAGCTCCTCCAGGACCGCGCGCGGCACCTGCGCGGGAGGAAGGAGCCGGGTGTTCGCGATGGCCCGGCCGAGGGCGTGCAGGCTGTACGGCTCCCCGCCGGGCGAGGTGACGTCGTAGACCCCGTCGCTCAGGAAGAAGAGCCGGTCCCCCGGCAGGACCCGGAAGCGCTGGCAGGTGTAGACGCTGTCCTCGAACATGCCGAGCGGGAGCTGGGCCTCCAGCTCGACCGGCTCCACCACGCCCTGCCGGAGCCGCCAGACCCGCGGCGATCCGGCGTCGATGATCTCGACCTCGCCGGTACGCAGGCAGAAGCGCATGAGGAGCATGGCGAGGTACTGCCGGCCCTGGTACTGGCCGTAGACGGCCTGGTCGGCCAGGCTGGCCTGGTCCACCAGGCCCAGGCCGCCCCGGCGGGCGTTGCGCAGGGCGCTGACGGCGAGGTTGGTCAGCAGGGCCGCGTCGATGCCCTCGCCCATGCCGTTGTTCACGGTCAGCGTCAGGTGGTCGGCGGAGGTCGACCAGTCGAAGCTGTCCCCGAAGATGGCGTACGCGGGCTCCAGCTGGCCTCCCAGGTCGTACTCGGGCCGGGAGCAGGACCGGCCCGGAAGCAGCTGCCACTGCATCTCCGCGGCCAGCGTGAGCCGGGTGGCCCGCCGGGCCCGGAGG
Source organism: Streptomyces sp. NPDC058674 (assembly GCF_042716505.1). NCBI lineage: Bacteria > Bacillati > Actinomycetota > Actinomycetes > Kitasatosporales > Streptomycetaceae > Streptomyces > Streptomyces sp. NPDC058674. The sequence goes on along the minus strand of NZ_JBHXSC010000003.1, from coordinate 21,862 downwards.
AAGACGTCGGTGTCGCGCTCGGCGACCAGGATCTCGTGGGCCAGGGCGTCGGCCACGTCCTGGAGCTCGCCGAGGAGTCCGAGGGCGGGGGCGTCCGCCGCGAAGCGCGCGCTCAGGACGGCGAGACGGTCACCGCGCACGCTGACCGGCAGGTGGACGGCGGCGCCGGCGGCGTCGGCGACCACGTAGGCCTCCTGGGCGCCGAAGGCCCGGCCGGGGTCGCTGCCGTGCACGGGCAGCGGTTCGGCGGTGTCGGGGAGGTCCGTCACCGGCTGGAGCCTGGTCATGGCGTAGTCCGCCATCAGCAGCTCGACGCGGCGGGCGCCGTACTCCCGCGTGAACACGTCCCGGACCTCGTCGAACAGCTCGTGCGGCGCGGCGTTCCGCAGAATGCGCTCCACGCCCTCGTGTCTGGACACCGGCCTGGGTCCTGCCTCTCTCGAAACTGTCACTATGGGGGTGCCACGAAGCCGCCGCCCCGATGGTCGAGCGGCTCGTACATCCGGTAGGGAGTGTCACATGCGTCAGAGCCCGATCCGCTCCCCCCGTCCCGCGGTGTCCGCGGTCGTGGAGGTCAGCGAGCTGATCGAGCTGCTGGAGGTCGTCTGGGAGCGGGGCCGGGACACGGTGTGCGCGCCGCCGGTCTCGCCGGCGCAGGCCCGGGTCCTCTTCATCGTCGAGAAGAACGACGAGATCAACCTGAGCGCGCTGGGGAGGCTGCTGGGGGCGGCTCCGCCCTCGGTCACCCGGCTGTGCGACCGGCTCCAGGCGGTCGGCTTCCTGGAGCGGGCGCCGAGTCCCACCGACCGTCGCGAGCACCAGTTGCACCTGACCCCGCAGGGCCGGACGTACCTCGCGGACCTGCGGGCCCGCAGGGAGGAGGCGCTGACGGTGGCGATGGCCGCGATGCCGGCCGCCTCCCGTGCCGCGCTGGCGGTGGGGCTGGCGGACCTCCGCGAGGCGGTGGGCGGGCCGCTGCGCCTGCCGGAGCCGCAGAGCGCGCGGCCCCGGACCGCCTGAGCGGATCCGGGGCCCACGGGCTCGTACGGGCGTGCGGTGCGGCGGCGCTCCGGGGGTGCCGCCCCGGAGCGCAGGCCGGGTGGGGCGTCAGCCGTTGGGGACGGTGTCCTGGAAGGTGGTGCCCGCGGTGCGGTAGGCGCCGACCCTGGCCGCGACCTGGGCGGGGGTGAGGACCCGGTCCTTGACGTGCAGGACGTAGTCCACCTTCTGGTCGTAGGCGCGGGGCGTGGAGCCGGGCTGTCCGTTGAGGTCGATCAGCCACTGGTTGAAGTTGATCGACATGGGGCGCTCGGGGAGGTAGCGGGCGTCGTGGGTCCCGAAGACCTGGCCGTCGACGTAGTAGGTGAGGGTGTTGTCGTCGATGGTCAGGACGAGGTCGTGCCAGCCGGCGTAGCTGGTGCGTGCCTCGGAGTGCTGGTTGACGGCCTCCCACGGGTCGGGGCGGTAGGTCTCCCACGAGGTGGCGTACAGGATGTTGGCCGGCTCGCCCCAGCCGCCGTTGGGGAGGTACTCGAAGTCGTACTCGGCGTAGTCGTCGGCCATGGGGGCCTTGAGGTCGTTGATGGTGAAGAAGGTCTGGACGAGGTGGTCGCCGTCCGGGCCGTGGGTGGGGGCGTCGGAGAACTTCACCCGGGCCGCGTAGGTGCCGTTCTTGAACTTCGTCGCCCGGGTGAGGATCTCGGTGTGCTTGGTGCTCTGGCCGGAGCCGGCGGTGGAGGTCTCCAGGTTCATGACGGAGTTGCCGGACTCCAGCCCGAAGGTGACGTTCTCGGGGGCCCAGGTGGCTCCGGGGACCCCCGGTCCGCCCGCGTTGGAGCGCACGCTCCAGCCGTGCGCGGTGATGGCCGGGTCGGTGTGGGAGGCGTAGTTGAAGTCGTCGAAGAGGGCGGCTCCGGCCGGCCCGGGGTCGGTCGGTGACGGTGTGGGGCCGGTCGGCGTGGGGTCGGGGGTGTTGCCGCCGGGCGCGGTGCCCCAGACGGTGGCGGCGCCCAGCTTCGCAGTGACCTTCGCGAAGTCCCCGTACGCCGTGCGGGAGGCGTCGAAGGAGTAGTCGTCGGACTGGTTCAGGGCCTGCCAGTCGGCGCGGTGGAAGCGCAGCTGCATGTCGCCGGTGTCGGCTCCGGGTGCGAGGGTGCCCGCCCCGCCGGTGAAGGAGATCTCCAGGTAGCGGTCGGCGGTGGCCGTGGGGTTCGCCAGGGTGCCGAAGGTGCCGGTGATGTGGGCGCAGCCCCTGACGGCCCAGGAGCAGGCGAAGCGGTACTGGGTGGTGGCGGCGTCGGCCTTGAAGTAGTAGCGGAGCTTGACCTGGCTCAGCGGGACGGCGGCGGTGCCGTTGTTGACCACCTTCAGCCAGGGCTCGACCTGGTCGGCGGTGGCTCCGCCGGCGCTGGTGCGGTACTGGACCTTGACGGATTCGGCGGCCGCGCTGGCGGGCAGGGCGGTCAGGGCGGTCAGGGCGGCCGAGCCGAGGCCGGCGGTGAGGGCGAGTGCCAGGGCTGCGGTCGTGCGGCGGTTCGGGGTTCGCATGGTGCGTTCCTCTCGGGGTGGGGGGATCACGGGGCGGGGACGGTGTGCGGGGTGCGGCCGCGCACGCCGAGGGCGGCGAGCCGGGTCCGGTGCCGGTCGAGCCGGTGCAGGAAGTCCGGCCAGTCGCGGTGCGTCGACCAGGCGGTCTCCGCGAGGGCGCAGAGCCGGGGGAAGGCCAGGTATTCGAGCTGTGCGGGGGTGCTCGCGTACTCGGTCCACAGCTGGGCCTGGGTGCCCAGGACGTGCCGGACCGCCTCGGGTTCCCAGTGGGCGGGGGCGGGGTCGTTGTCGTAGGCGGCCCGCAGGTCGAGGACGCCGTCCTGGCCGCGGGGCTCGCCGGGGTCGGCGGACTGCGGGTAGTCCAGGTAGGTGGAGCGGAACGGCGCCATGATCACGTCGTGGCCGCGCAGGGCGGCGCGGCGGCCGTGCTCGGGGTCGCGCCAGGGCAGCACGGTGAAGGGGGCGGGGAGTTCCGTTCCGGTGTCGGACCAGGCGAGGGGGCGGCGGCCGAGCGACGTGAGGTGGGCGGCGACCGTCCGCATGAACCAGCCGTGCAGGGCGGCCGGTCCGGGCAGTCCCTCCGCGGCGGCCCGGGCCCCGGCGGCCGGCGACGCCCGCCATTCGGTCAGGGGGCACTCGTCGCCGCCGAGGTGCACGTACGGCGCGGGGAAGACGTCGGTCACCTCGTCCAGGACGGTGCGGCAGAAGTCGAGGACCGCGTCGTGGACGCCGAAGACGTTCTCGCAGACGCCCCACCGCGTCCAGGGCTGCAGCCGGGTTCCCGGGCTGTTGCCGAGGTGCGGGTAGGCGGCGAGGGCGGCGCGGGCGTGGCCGGGCATCTCGATCTCGGGGACCACCGCCACCCCGCGCCGGGCGGCGTACGCGACGAGTGCGACGAGTTCCGCGCGACTGTACGAGCCCTCGTGGGGAAGGCCGTTCCCGTCGCTCTCGGCGCGTCGGCCGCCGACCTCGGTGAGCCGGGGGTAGGCGGGCACCGGCATCCGCCAGCCCTGGTCGTCGGTCAGGTGGAGGTGCAGCACGTTCAGCTTGTGGAGGGCGAGCAGGTCCACGAAGCGGCGTACGTACGCCGCGGGCTGGTGGTGGCGGGCGACGTCGAGCATGGCTCCGCGCCAGCCGAACCGCGGCCGGTCGGTGATGCGCAGGCAGGGCAGGGTCCACGCGGTGCCCCTGCGGGGGCCGTCGGCGAGGGATGCGGGGGGCAGCAGCTGGCGCAGGGTCTGGACTCCGCGCAGGAGGCCTTCGGGGCGGGCCGCGCGCAGCACGACGGCCTCCGTGGAGACGGTGAGCCCGTAGCCCTCCGCTCCGAGGTCGCCCAGTGCCGGGTCGAGGAGGAAGACGATGCGGCCGTCGGGCGCCGGGGGCAGGCGGATGCCGGTGGCGGGGGCGAGCGCCTCGCGCAGCAGGGCGGCGGCGTCCTCGGCTCCGGGGCCGGCCCGCAGGGCGGTCCGGTCGTCGAGGGTGAAGCGGCCCGGCTGCACGGTCATGGAGTCGGGGCGGGGGACGAGCGGGACCTCGGGGTGGCGGGACATGGGCGGTGGGATTCCTCACCTGGTCGGGTGCCTCGTGGGTGCGGTTCCTGGCGCGGTGCTCCTCAGCCCCTGACGGCGCCGCCGGTCAGTCCCCTCGGGACCTCGAACACACCGCGGAGACTTACGACTTGACCAATTGGCAAGGTAGCCGACTGGGTGGCTAGAAGGTGACATGACCAAGTCACGGCGTCAACCCTCCGCGTTTCCGAGGATTTTCGACCGGGACCTCGCAGGGAGGCGTCCGAAATGGTTTGATGCATATGACCAGTTGGACAGGTCACCAGATGAGACGGGGGGCGAGCCGTGGCAGAGAGGCCATCCGGAGCGGACGCAGGACACGGGGCGGGGCGGGGGCCCGCTCCCGGGACGGGGTCCGGGACGCGATCCGGGACGGGGTCCGTGGCCGTCCTCAAGCGGGAGCGGGTCCGCGAGCACCTGTTGGGCCTGATCGACGACCGGCGGCCGGGGGACGCGATCCCGTCCGAGCGCACCCTGTGCGCCGCCCTCGAGGTCTCCCGCCCCACGCTGCGCGCCGCCGTGGACGAGCTCGTGGCCACCGGTGCGCTCGTCCGGGAGCACGGACGCGGCATGTTCGTGGCGCCGGCCAAGATCACACAGGAACTGTCCTCGGAGCACACGCCGTTCGCCGTGCGCCGGGCCTCCGGACACTGGTCCAGCACGGTCCTCCAGCACTCGACCATCCAGGCCGGAGCCCGGATCGGACGCCGGCTGCGGATCTCGCCGGGGGCGCGGCTGCTCTACATCGCCCGCCTCCGCCTCGTCGACGGGGCACCCATGGCCATCGAGCACCTGCACATCCCGGCCGACCTCGTACCGGCGCTGACGCCCGCCGAGTTGGAGGCGGGCGACCTGTACGAGCACCTGCGCGACCACCACGGCGTGTTCGTGCACGAGGCGCAGCAGTCCATCGAGCCCACCGTGGTCAACGAGGCGGAAGCCCGACTGCTCGATGTCCCGCTGCTCTCCCCCGCGCTCCTCATCGAGCGGCTCACCACCGATTCCACCGGTCGCCCCGTGGAGTACGTGCACTCGGTCTACCGCGGCGACCGCTACCGGATCGTCTCGCGGCTGGCCTTGGGGGCGGCCTCCGGGAACCGTCGGGCGGGTCACCACCCGGGCATTCCGCCGGGCGACCTGGGACGCCGCGACATCATCACCTCCACCACCACCGGTGACATCCACACGAGCGCCTGAACCGGTCCCGGGGGCAGGCGTGGAGGCCCGGGGAGCACCCCGGCGCACCGACCGGTCACGGCGGCTGCCCTGCCGCGGCGCCGCGGTGGGCGGGCGGCTCGGCGCCGGAGCGTCAGGCTGCGGTGATCCGGCGGACCCGCTGGCTGGTCAGCTCGTACCGGGCCCCGACGACGGCGAGCCCCCCGGCGGCGGTCCGGGCGGCCAGTACGGGCTCCGCGGCCAGCCGTGCGCGCACCAGCCGCACGTGGGCGGTGATCGCCGCGTCCACGCGGGCGGCTCCCGTCAGCGTGCGGTCGATGGCCGGCCGGATCTGGTCGGCCAGGTACTGCATGTGGCCGGGCAGGCGCTCTCCGGCCGCGTCCGCGCGGACGGCGGCGGCGACCGCCCCGCACGACTGGTGGCCCAGGGTCACGACGAGCGGGATGCCGAGTTCCTCGACGCCGTAGACGATGCTCGCGAGGACCGCCTCGTCCAGTACCCCGCCGGCCGAGCGTACGGTCAACAGGTCGCCCAGGCCCTGGTCGAAGACCAGCTCGGGAGGGACCCGGGAGTCGACGCAGCCCAGGATGACGGCGAAGGGGTGCTGCGCGGCGACCAGCGTCTGCCGGACCGCCCTGCTCTCGTCGGGGTGCCGCTCGTGCAGGGTCCGCCAGCGGCCGTTCCCCGCGGCGAGCGCCCGTAGCGCGGTCGCGGGCGTGGCCGGCCGCGGGCCGTTCGACCCGACGACGACCGGGGTCGCGCGGAGGGGGTGGCCGGCGATGAGTCCGGCGCCCACGACCACGGTGCCCGTCAGGCCGGTCCGGAGGAACCGGCGCCGCCCGGCGCTCCCGTACTGTTCGACCTCGTCCGCCATAGCGGGACAAATTACCCGCTCCGGTGGCCTGCGGAGCCGTTCGGGCCCCCGGACGCGCCAGAGCGGCCGTACCGGCGTCCCCCGTCGGCAGCATCCGGGGGCGCGGCGCCGTCGTGCGGTCGCCCGCCCGGCGCCGGAGTGCGGACCGCACACCCTCGGCGTTCCAGCCACGAAAATCCAAGAATTTTCTAGAACTAGTCTCCAAATACCCGGGGTTGCCGGGCCACACTCGGACCATGGCCCACGACCTGCTCCCCGCGCCCTCCGCGAGACCGTCCCCGACCGCCCGGCTCCCGCGCGTGCGGGCAGCGGTACTCGCCCTGGCTGCCACCGCCCTGCTCCTGCTGGGGGCACCGCCGGTACGCGCCGATGCCCCGGCCCCGCCCGGCATGGCCGACGGATTCGGCCTGACCCAGACCGCCGCCGTGACCGGCGGCGCGACCAACTTCGTGGTCACCGTGTCCACACCCCAGGTCGCCGGCGAGCAGCGCATCCGGATCCTGCTGCCCGCGGACTACGCGGCGGACCCCGCCAAGCGCTACCCGGTCCTCTACTTCCTGCACGGCGCGTCCGACGATCCGGGGAACCCGGCCCTGGCGTACCCGGCCCTCACCGCCGCCCAATCCATGATCACCGTCATCCCGGACGGCGGCCTCCGCGGCTGGTACGCCGACTGGCTGGACCAGAAGACCGCCGCGGGTGCGCAGAACTGGGAGACCTTCCACATCAAGCAGGTGATCCCCTTCATCGACGCCAACCTGCGCACCCTCGCCGGCAAGGAGGGGCGGGCCGTGGCGGGCATCTCCATGGGCGGTTTCGGCGCCCTGCACTACGCCCAGCGCCATCCCGGCCTGTTCAGCCAGGTCGCGACCTTCTCCGGCGCCAACGAACTGTCCCGGGGCCACGCCGTCATGCGCGCCGCCGTGGTCGCCACGCTGACCAACATCGGCGCCCCGCTCTGCGGGACCGGCGCCGGTCCCGGCCCGTCCTGCAGCCTGGACTTCGGGCCGGCCGTCTCCAGCGACGCCATTTTCGGCTCCCCCTACCCGGTGTTCGACGCCGACCGGCGCTGGAACGCCGCCGACCCCACGGCCCACATGGCGGCGCTGGCCGGCATGGGCATCGCGATCTACACCGGCAACGGGAACGGCAACCCCTCCGACGGCGAGTTCTGGGTCCGGTCCGCGGCGCAGCACTCCAGGGAACGGCTCGACGCCCTGGGAATCCCCCACCACTACGTGGACTACGGCAACGGCTCCGGCTGGGGCCCGAACTGCCGCGGCGGCCACGACAGCGGCTGCTGGAGCCAGGACCTCGTGGACTACGTCCCGCGGCTGGAGGCGGCGTTCGCCTCCGCCTCCCGCGGCGACGCCCCCTGAGTACCCGGCCCCGTCCGCGGACCACGTCCCATCCGAGAAGAAGAGAATGACGAGAAAGGCCCACCCATGACGACAGCCCCGGCCTCCGCGCCGGACCGCTCCGCCGCCCCCCTGCGCATGCTCGCCGCTGCCCTGGCCGCCTGCTGCATCGCACTGGGCATCATGGCCTCGCCCGTGGCGGCGGCCCCGGCCCAGGCGGAGGACACCTGCGGCTCCCCGCTGCGCTGCGTGAGCCTCACGTCCGTCAGCAACGGGCGCCAGCTCGACGTACAGAACGGCTCGCGCAACGACGGCGCGTACGTCGTCACCAACTCCGCGCCCGGCCACCACCAGGCGTGGAACCTGGCCGTCGACCCGGCGGACTCCAGCTTCAACATCGTCAACGGGACCACGGGCAAGTGCATCGACCTCGGCTGGCCCGCGCTGCGGCAGCAGACCTGCCGCGGCCAGAAGAGCCAGAAGTGGTACTTCCAGCCGGTGGCCGGGTCCACCACCGCCTTCATGATCCGCAACGAGAGCGACAACTCGTGCCTCGACCTCGTCGGCAACGCGCAGTACGACGACGCGTGGACCGGCCAGTCCCGGTGCCACGCCGGGACCAACCAGCGGTGGAGCACGAACTCGACGGCCGCCTTCAACCTCGCCGTGGACCACGGAGCCCGCGCCTGCCAGAAGGACCCCGCCAACTGCTCCTGGGCGGTGCGCGCCGAAGCCCCCGCCGCGCCCCTGCCCAAGGTCTGCGCCTCCTCGGTCTGGTACAACAACTCCGGCTCGCCGGTCACCCAGTCCTTCTCGGTGAACAGGACCACCGGCTGGCAGAGCAGCATCGGAACCACGCTGTCGTCCGACCTCAGCGCGGGGATCGCCCCCGCCCTGCAGACGCGCGTCGCCACCTCCCTGTCGTTCCAGAACGTCTGGAGCGGTTCCACGAGCGTGGGTGACGGCATCCAGGTGTCCGTGCCCGCCGGGCAGTACGGATGGGTGACCCTGTCCGTACTGGCGAAGAAGGTGACGGGCAACTGGACCTTCGACGCCCGCGGCTTCCCCTGGCAGGCGGACGACACGATCACCGTCCCGGTCAAGGACGACCCGACCGGGGGTGCGACCGTCTACATCGCGAACACCAGCCCGACCTTCACCTCGTGCGCCTGATCCCTGCGCCGGCGCCGGCGCCGCTCCCGCGCCGTCGCTGACCGGTCCCGTCTCCGGTCCCGTCTCCCGTCGCCCGGGCCCGCCCCGCGCGACGGGAGACGCCCGTTCCGCGGCGCGGCGCGGCGGGGTGCTTGCCGCGAGCCCGCATCTCGCCACGGGGTGACCTGTGGCGAGGCACGGCGGCTACCTCTTCGCCTCTTCTGTCCTCGCGTCCCGTACGTCGATCGGCGGCTCGGGGTCGGCGGCGGTGATCTCCGGCTCCAGCCCCTCCGTCACGGCTGTCCGGGGTCGTCCGGCGTCGGCCCGCCAGGCCTCGAAGACCAGCGTCGTCGCGGTGACGACCGCCAGGCCGAGCAGCCAGCCGCCCACCACGTCGCTCACCCAGTGCACGCCCAGCGCGACCCGGGTGTAGCCGACGCCCACCACCGTGACGACGGCGAGCGCCCAGGGCAGCGGTCGCCAAGCGCGCGGCACCAGGGGCAGCAGGACCAGCAGCAGCACGGCACACGAGGTGGTCGCCGTCATCGCGTGGCCCGACGGGAAGGAGAAGCCGGGTGCGTGGGCGACCGGATCGGGCAGGTGGGGCCGCGCCCGCTCCACCACCACCTTGGTCAGCAGCCCGATCAGGCCGCCCGCCACCGCGGTGACGGAGGCCCAGGCGGCCAGCCGCCAGGCACGGCGCCTCAGGAGCCAGACCACCAGCAGCGCCACGAGCAGCCGCATGGTCACCGGGTCCCACACGAAGCCGGTGAGGACGTCGAGGACGCGTACCCAGCCCGGATGGTCGAGGGCGGTGGCGTGCAGCCGCTCGGCCGTCCCGCGGTCGAGCCGGCGCAGCGGAGGCCACCGGGACTCGACCAGCACCAGGGCGAGGGCGAAGGGCACGGAGACCACGGCGGTCGCGGTCGCGCCCAGCACGAGCCGTCCGGCGAAGGTCGCGTCGGGTCCGGCATGGCGGGAGAGCAGCCTCCGGAGAGGCCGTCGTCGGGGACGTTCGGTGGGCTGTGCCATGGTGGCGGCGCTCCCTTCGTGAGTGGTGGCGGGCGGCGGCCCGGGACGTGCGGCGGGCCCGGTGCGGTGCGCGGTGTGTGTGCGGCGGCCCGGGGTGTGTGCGGCGGTCAGACGCCGGGGTCGGCCGTGACCGGCTCGTTCACGCCCGCCCGTACGGCTTCCAGCTGGGCGGCGAAGGCGAGGCCGAGGAAGAGCGCCATCGAGGTCAGGTACGACCAGAGCAGCAGCGAGACGATCGCGCTGAGCGGTCCGTAGACGCTGGTGAAGGAGCTGCTCGCGCCGACGTAGAGGCTCAGCCCCCAGGTCGCCAGGTTCCACAGCAGCAGGTAGACGACGGCGCCGAAGGCCAGCCAGGTGTAGCCGGGCTGGCGCCGCCGGGGGGACAGCCGGAAGATGGCGCTGGTCGCCAGCACGGCGAGCAGCACCCCGATGGGCCAGCGCAGGATCTCCCACGCACGGACGGTCGCCGGGGTGAGCTGGTAGACCTCCGCGAGCGCCAGGGTCAGGTCGGCGCCCAGGACGGTCAGGATGAAGCTGAGGCCGAGCGGGAAGCCGGCCAGCGCGGCCATCACCAGGCCCCGGGCGTACTTGGCGAGGAAGGGCCGGTCCCGTTCGTTCCCGTAGATGCGGTTGGCGCCCCGCTCCACCTGGCACAGCCCGGTGGTGACGTTGGCGAGGGAGAACAGCAGGCCGAGCCAGAGGGCGGCCTGGCCGCCGTTGCCCGCATGGCGGCGGCTCTCGCTCAGCGCCTCGTCCACGACGGCCTGGCCGGGGCCGCTGGTGAGCCGGCGGATCGTCAGCTCGGCTATGCGGCCGATGTCCTCGGTGTGCAGGACGCCGGAGAGGCCCACGGCCGCGATGGCCAGCGGGACTATGGAGAGCACCGTCTGCAGGGCGAGCGCACGGGCGTGGCTGAAGCCGTCGGCGTAGCGGAAGCGTACGAAGGAGTCGCGCGCCAGGCTCCAGCTCCCGTAGCGGCGCAAGGCGGTCCAGGCCTCGTCCCCGGACAGCTCCTCGCCCTGCACGTCATGTCTTTGCGGTACCCGTCGTGCGGTGCCCATCGTTTCCCTGCCCTCGTACGGATCGGTCGGTTCGGCGTGCCCTGGGGGCCGGTGTCAGCACGGGGGCGGCGCGGGCGCGGCCGGAGCGGGTCCGCGGCGGCTGCCGGCGCCGCCGCTCACCTCGGCGCCGGCGGTCACCTCGGCTGCGGCAGCCGCGGCGGCGCCGGCCCGCGCGGCCGGGCCATCGGGTGAGCCCGCAGCCCTGGGCAGGTACATCCGCAGGGCGCCCGGCTCCACCTCGGCGGTCAGCCGGGTGCCGTCTGCGACGACGTCCCCGTCGATCTCGCGGGGCTGCGGCAGGGCGCAGCGGATGTCGATCCGGGTGGCGCTGAAGTACTCCAGCGCGCCCCCGGCTTCGCGGCGCCCGGCGGACGCCCCGTCCGAGTGGTACGGCAGGGGGGTGCGCGGCCGGACGATCCGCAGGGCGAGGTGCCCGGCGGCGGCGAACCAGCCGAAGGCCCCGCGGGGGTCGAAGAGCACCACCTCCAGGCGGCCGTTGTCGGGCCGCGCGCCCGGGAGGAGGGGCAGGCCGCCCTGGAGGGCGCCGACGTTCCCGATGACGACCATGCGGGCGCGGCGCCGGTGGCGGCGGCCCCCGTCGATCCGGATCGACAGGCGCATGCCGGGGTCGCCGAGGTGCCGAACGGCCGAGAGCACGTACGCGGCCCAGCCCATCGCGGACTTCAGGCGCGGGGAGGCGTCCGCGACCATCGCGGCGTCGAAGCCGGCGCCGGCCATGACGGTGAACCGCGTCGGGGCGAGGCCGTCGCCCCGCACCCGGCCCACGTCGATGGCGAAGCTGTCGCCGGCCAGGGCCGCGTCGAGGGCGTCGGCCGGGTCGAGCGGGAGGCCCAGGTTCCGGGCGAGCAGGTTCCCGGTGCCGCAGGGCGCGACGGCCAGCGGGATTCCGGTGCCGGCCAGCAGGTCCGCGCAGGCGCGCAGGGTGCCGTCGCCGCCGCAGGCCACCACGAGGGCGGGGCGGTCGGCGGCGATCTCCTCGGCCAGGCTGCCGCAGGGGCGCTCGGCCGTGGTGGGAATCCACTGCTGGTCCGCGTGGCCGCGGCCGTGGAGCACGGCGCGCACCCGGTCGGCGAGTTCGTCCGGGCAGCCGTACGGGTGCCGCACGACGACCACGCGCCGACCGGCGGCGCTGCCGGCGGGAACGTCGGGCGCCGCGGACGGGCCCGGGACGGCGGAGGGGCCCGGGACGGCGGAGGTGTCCGGGGCGGCGGAGGTGCCGGGTTCCTGCCCGGCGGTCCGGGCGGACGGGCGTCCGTGCAGCAGCAGGAAGCCGATGACCACGAGCGTCGCCGTGCCGTTGAGCAGGCCGCCCGCGACGTCCGTCGGGAAGTGCATGCCGCGGTACATCCGGGACAGCCCCACGGCCGGCGGGACCAGCAGGAGCACACCCGGGAGGGCGTACCGCCAGGGGCCGCGCATCCGCAGGAACGCGATGACGGCCAGCCCGCCGTAGAGGGCGACGGACGCCCCGACGTGTCCGGAGGGGAAGCTCGACGTCGGCGGCGCCCCGTCCAGCTGCGGGACCCCGGGGCGGGGGCGCGCCACGAACACCGTGACCACGAGGAACACCGCCGACTGGGCGGCGACCGACGCGCCGAGGAACAGGGCCTCGGTCCGCCACGCGACGCGGGGCAGCACCAGCAGCGCGACGATGCAGACGAGGGTGACGCCGATGATCACCTCAGTGCTGGCCAGCAGGGAGAACCACTCCGAGACGCCGGTGGTCGGCGCGGCCCGGCTCTCGGCCAGGTCCTGGTTGGCCCGGCCCTCCACCGACAGCGGCCAGTGCCCGGCCGCGGGCCCGGTGACCAGCAGCCCCAGGCCCACCATCGAGACGGCCTGGGCCGGAAGGAGCAGCAGCGGCCACGTGCCTCGTGCGGCCACGCCGCTTCTTCGCTTCATGGGGGCCTTGTTGCCCCTGAGGGCCGGATGATGCGTCCCGACCGGCCGGACGGGTCAGGCGTTCAGCGCCGCCACCAGAAGCCGGGCGCGGTCGCCATCGCCGCCGCCAGCAGGGCGCCGGGTGGGGGGGCGCCCCTCGGTCGGCGCGCCGTTCACTGCTCCCGGTCGTCCCCCCGGTCGGCGTCCGGCTGCGCCTGCGCCCGCTTGGTGACCACCGCCGCCGCGGCGAGCGCACTGCCCGCGAAGGCCAGCGCGAGCATCCACCGCTGGTCGAAGGTGTGGCCGGTGGCGTGGTCCAGGGAGTAGCGGCCCGCGCCCGCCAGGCCGATGGCGGCGGCGGTGAAACCGAGGAAGGCGGGGTACTCGTAGCCACCGCCCTGGGCGAAGAAGCCTGCGGGTGCGTGGACGGCCACGGCGCCCGCCATGGCGCCGGCCGCCGCGGCTCCGGCGGCCGGGGTGGCCAGCCCCAGCACGAGCAGAGCCCCTCCCCCGGCCTCTCCCAGTCCGGCGGCGACGGCACTGCGCCGGCCGGGCGTGAAGCCCATGTGCTCCATGGCGGCCGCCGTCTGCTCCAGCCCCCCGCCGCCGAACCACCCGAAGAGCTTCTGCGTGCCGTGCGCCATCAGCACCGCCCCGGTTCCGGCGCGGAGCGCGAGCAGAGCGAGGTCACGTCGGTTGATGCAGGTCATCGGGGTCTCCCTGGAGGTGGCTGGGCGGGGTGCGCCGACCCATCCGTATCCACTCCGGGCACCGGCGACCCGGGAGCCGTCCGCAGATCCGCCGAACGGATCCACCGGCGGGTCCCGGTGCCCGCGGCCGTCCGCCCGCCGGAGCCGGTCGCCGGGGAGGGCTCAGGCCTTCCGACGGCCGAGGCCGACCGCCACCAGCAGGGCCGCGGCGAGGACGACGGCCGCGTCGATCGCCAGGACCGTCCGCACCCCGTCGAACAGTGACGCCTGCGTGGTGGCCAGCACGCCCAGGAGCGGGATGCCGATGGTGATGCCGACCTGCTGGGTGGTGGTGACCAGGCCCGTGGCCAGGCCCTGTTCCCCGTCGGGGACCCCGCTCGTCACCGTCACCCCGTACGAGATGATCGCGCCGAGGTGGCACATGCTCGCCAGTGACACGGCGGCGGTGGCCAGAAGGGCGCCGGACCCGGTGCCCACGCCGAGCAGGGCCGCGGTGAACACGCCCTGGCCGAGCAGCGATCCGACCAGGACGCGGCGGGCGCCGAGGCGGCCGATGAGCCGGGGGGCATACGCGCCGGCGACCACGGAGGCGATGCCCTGGACGCCGAAGACCAGGCCCGTCCGGAAGGACGACAGGTGCAGGGTCTCCTGCAGGTAGAGGGTCAGCGCGAAGACGACGGTGGACATCATGGAGAAGGTCACCAGCCCGCCGATGTTGCCCCAGGCGATCGTGCGCCGCTTCAGCATCGGCAGCGAGACCAGCGGAGCCGCCGCCCTCGACTCGACCACGGCGAAGGCGGCGAGGAGCACGAGCCCGGCCAGCAGCGTGCCCCGGACGTCCGCGCCGCCGAAACCGCGCTGGGCCGCCGTCGACAGGGCGTAGATCAGGGCGAGCAGGCCGCCGGTGACGGTGACGGCGCCCGGTACGTCCAGGCGCGGCCGCTCCGGAGTGCGCGACTCGGGCAGCAGCCCGGGGGCGAGGAACAGCACGATCACCGCGGCGACCGCGAGCAGGCCCATGGTGGAGCGCCAGCCGAGGGTGTCGGTCATGACGCCGCCGAGCACCATGCCGACGGTGAAGCCGAGGGACAGCAGGGTGCCGGAGATGCCGAGGGCCCTGTCGCGCAGCGGCCCCTCGGGGAAGGTCGTGGTCAGCAGGGACATGCCGGTCGGCACGATGACCGCCGCGCCGAGGCCCTGCACGGCGCGCCCGGTGAGGAAGGACGCCGGGTCCCAGGCGAAGGCGGCGAGCAGGGAGGCCGCGCCGAAGACGGCGAGACCGGTGAGGAACAGCTTCTTGCGGCCGACCAGGTCCGCGACGCGGCCGAAGAGGAGCAGGAAGCCGCCGGACGGCAGCGCGAACGCGGTGACCGCCCACTGGAGGGCCGACGGGCTCATCCCCAGGTCCCTGCCGAGCACGGGCAGGGCCACGTTGAGTACGGAGAAGTCGAGCGCCACCATGAACTGGGCGGCGCAGAGCACGAAGAGGACCAGCCTGGCCCGGCCCGTGAGCCGGTCGTTCCGGGGCGCCGTCTGGTGCGGCACGGTGTTCGTCGTCTGTGTGTCGATCGCCATGGCCCCTACCCTCGCGGCCCGGGAATGCCCGTGAAGAGTGGGAACTTATCCTGGTACCGGCACCACCAGGGAGCCGACCGGGGGGGAAACCGATGGCCACGACGATCGACCGGCACCGCCGTGCCGAGCTGCGCGAGTTCCTCATGAGCCGGCGCGCCAGGATCACCCCGGCGGCGGCCGGCCTGCCGGACGGAGGGGCCCGCCGCCGCACGCCCGGACTGCGCCGCGAGGAGGTCGCCGTGCTGGCCGGGGTCGGCGCGTCCTGGTACCAGTGGCTGGAGCAGGGGCGCGACATCACGGTCTCCTCGCAGGTCCTGGACGCGGTGGGCCGGGTGCTCCGGCTGACCAGCGCGGAGCTGCGGCACCTGTACGTGCTCGCCGGGCTCAATCCGCCGGCCCTGGAGGTCGCTCCGGCGGACCGGGACATGTGCCACGGCCTGAAGCGGCTGATCGACGCCTGGATGCCCTTCCCCGCGCACATCATGGACGTGTACTGGAACACGGTGATGTACAACGACGCGGCCGCACTGGTCCTCGGGATGCGTCCGGAGATCGCGCAGAACTGCCTGATCGCCTTCTTCACCGACCCGCTCTACAGGGTCCGCTCCACGCGCTGGGAGGAGATCGCCTGCGAGGTGGTGGCGCAGTTCCGGGCGGCCTGTACGGAACATCCCGGGGACGAGGGGTTCCGGGCGGTCGTCGAGGAGGCCCGCGAACTGAGCCCGGACTTCGCGGCGTTGTGGGACCAGCGGGACGTCCGACCCGGCGGCCAGCTGCAGAAGCAGATGGAGCACCCCGTGGTCGGCACCCTGCACGTCGAGTCGACCCAGCTGCGCGTGCCGGCCCGCCCCGACCTGTCGATCGTGCTCCACACGCCCCTGCCCGGCACCGACACGGCCGAGAAGCTGGAGTGGCTGACCTCGCCGGAAGGGCGGCGCGGCCTGATGTACCCCGTCGCCGGCTGAGTCCGCCGGACGGCTTCAGCCCGCCCGGGACCCGAGCGCGGCGACGGCCGCGACCATGCGGTCCCAGAACCGTTCGGCGTCGAGCTCCACGGCGACCTGCGCGTTCACCGGGCGGTCCAGGTACCGGTGGAGGTCCACGACGGTGGCGCCGCGGGTGTACCGGCCGTGCAGCTCCACCGTGACGTTGGCGTCCGCGCAGCCCACCATCGCCGGGTCGATGACCCGGGCCACGGCGACGGGATCGTGCAGCGGGGGGTGGGGCATGCCCCAGAGGCGGTCGTACGCGGAGGCGAAGTAGACGAGCAGTTCGGCGCAGACGCGGCCCAGTTCGGTGCCCAGGCCGTCGAAGCGGGCCACGATCTCGGGCGTGGCCAGGGCCTGGTGGGTGACGTTGAGCCCGCACATCGTGATCGGCACGCCGCTGGCGAAGACGATGTCGGCGGCCTCGGGGTCGGTGTGGATGTTGAACTCGGCGGCCGGGGTGCGGTTGCCGCGCCCGGTGGAGCCGCCCATGAGTACGATCTCCCGGATCCGGGCGGCGCTCTTCGGGTAGCGGGTCAGCAGCAGGGCGATGTTGGTCAGCGGGGCGGTGGGCACGAGCGTGACCGGCTCCGGATGCGCCATCAGGATCCGGTGGATGAGGTCGACCGCGTGGTCGCCCACCACGTCGACCGCGGGCTGCGGGAACCGCGGTCCGTCCAGCCCGGATTCGCCGTGTACGTCGGCGGCCACGGCCAGCGGCTGGAGCAGCGGCCGGTCGCACCCGGCGGCGATCGGCACGTCGGTGATCCCGGCGAGGGTGCACACCCGACGGGCGTTGAGGGTGGTCTTCTCCAGCGTCTGGTTCCCGGCGACCGTGGTGATGGCGAGCAGGTCGACCGCGGGGTCCGCCGCCGCCAGCATGAGGGCGAAGGCGTCGTCGTGCCCGGGGTCGCAGTCGATGATGATCGGTACGGGCACGGACGGTCCTCCTCGCCGGGGGCTGCTGACCTGCCCAGTCTGCCGCCGGCGGGTCCCGCGACCGGCTCACCCCGGCCGGAAAGGCACGGGCGCGCCGCCCGCGGCGGGCACTGCGGCCGGGCCGCGAACCGCGGGAGGCCGTGGAGGGGCGCCGACGGCATTGGCCTGATCCGCGCTGGGGTACGACGGGGACCGGACGGGTCAGGACGGGTCAGGACGGGTTCGGACGGTCAGGACGGTCAGGACGGGACGACCTTCTTCACCTTGCCGTCGATGCCCGCGAGCACGTAGCCGCCCTGGCCGTAGGCATCGCTCAGGTAGGGCCGCATGCACGGCACGTGGTCCGTCATCCAGGGCTCGACGATCACGTAGCGCGAGGTCGGGGCGGGCACGTCGAGCTCCTTCTGGGACTGCTCCAGCAGGGCCGGCAGGGCGTCCCAGGCGACGGTGGCCATGTCGATCAGCGGATTCTCCTCGTCGACGGTGCCGTGGGGGCCGGTGCGCTTGGCGAAGCCGTCGCGGTACTGCCAGGCGTCCACCGTCCGGGCTCCGGGCGCGGTGGGGATGGAGGCGAGGATGTAGCCGTCGTAGATCCGCATGTCCACGAACACGGTGGTGCCGGTCTGCTGCTTGAACGCCTCCAAGGCGGTGCGGATCCCCACCGGGGTCAGGAGCCCGCCCCGGGGCCCGGCAGCGGGACTGCTCTGGCGTCCGCCGCCCGGGGCGGTCGCCTTCGGGGTGGTGTTGTGGGCGGGGGTGGCGCCGTGGCTCGGGGTGGTGGTGCCCTTGGGGCCGGCGGCGGACCCGTCCCCGTCGGGCAGCCAGCGGACGAGGCCGACGGCCCCGCCGACCAGGGCCACCGTCAGGACGCCCGCGAGCAGGGCCGGGCGGCGGCGCGGGGTGCGGGCGGACGGTAGGGACGCCGTGGCGCCGTACGGGAAACCGCCGACGGGTCCGAATCCCGAGGCGGACGGGTGCGGTTGGGGCGCGGGCGCGTACGGGCCGAAGCCGGCCGGCGGCACGTTCGGGGGCGCGGCCGGCTGGGGCGCCGCGGCCGGCCGGGCAGGGGCGCCGGCGGGCCCGCCGGCGAGAGCGGTGCTCGCGTTCCGGAGCAGTCGTTCGAGCTCCGCCGCGTCGGGCCGGGCGGCGGGGTCCCGTACGAGCAGCCGCTCCAGTACGGGCGCCAGCGGCCCGGACCGGACGGGAGGCGGCAGCGGGTCGTCGAGGACGGCGACGACCGTGGCCAGGCTGGTGGCCCGGCGCAGCGGGTGGACGCCCTCCGCGGCGACGTAGAGCATCATGCCCAGCGACCACAGGTCGGAGGCCGCCAGCCCCTCCACTCCGCGCACCCGCTCGGGCGCGATGTACTCGGGCGAGCCGATCAGCGCCCCGGTCGAGGTCAGCGCGGTCGACCCGTGCAGGGCGGCGATGCCGAAGTCGGTGAGCACGGCGCCGCCGTCGGGGCGCAGCAGCACATTGGCCGGTTTCACATCACGGTGGAGCACCCCTTCGGCATGCGCGGCCCGCAGTGCGGACAGCACGTCGAGACCGATCCGGAGCACGTCGGGGACCGGCATCGGGCCGGACCCCAGCCGATCGTGCAGGGAGCCGCCGCGGACCAGTTCCATCACGATCCACGGGTGCCCGCCCGCGCCCGCCGGGGGCTCCACGATGTGGTGGATCGTCACCACGTGGGGATGGGCGAGGCGGGCGAGGGCGCGGGCCTCGCGGACGGCCCGTTCGCGCAGCTGGTCGGCGAGGCCCGGCTGGGCGGCGGCGGTGGCCGGGTCGGGCGGGCGCACCTCCTTCAGTGCGACGTCGCGGTGGAGCGCGATGTCGCGGGCGCGCCACACCGTGCCCATGCCGCAGCCGGTGCCCGCCCTCGGTGTCGAGGCGGTGGGCCGCGCCGGGCGCGGCGGGCGTCCAGCGGGAGTGGCCGGTCGGCGTGGCCTCGTCGTGCCGCATGAGGGCTCCGGTGACGACCTCGCGTGCCTCGTCCTGCCACACCAGCAGGTTGGTGGGGGTGCTCCAGCCGCTCTGGCCGGCCGGCACCCCGGCGACGTCCACCTCGACGCGGTGCGGGCGGCCGTCGTTGAGGAGGGCGGCGAACGGCGTGAGGTCGTAGCGCAGCGGCTGGATGTCGAAGGCCCGGGGCCCGGGGGTGACGTACCAGAGGAAGGGGTTGGACCAGCCGCCGGTCCAGACGGTGGGGAAGGGCGCGGCGAGGCCGGCGAGCCGGCCGTCGACGTGGACGCGGACCTCGCGGTGGGGGCCGTCGGGGGCCTTGCAGGAGTAGGGGGCGGCGTCCGGGGTGGTGAGGTACCAGTACTCCTCGCAGCCGCCGCCGGAACCGGTGGCGTACACCTCGGCGAGGAGCCGCTCGGTGTTGCGCGGGGTGGTGACGGCCGGGGAGGTGAGCGGGAGGACCCGGTCGGGGGTGTCGGCGGGGTCGGCGGGGCGGGTGCGGTCGTCGGGG
Source organism: Streptomyces sp. NPDC058674 (assembly GCF_042716505.1). Taxonomy (NCBI): domain Bacteria; kingdom Bacillati; phylum Actinomycetota; class Actinomycetes; order Kitasatosporales; family Streptomycetaceae; genus Streptomyces; species Streptomyces sp. NPDC058674. The sequence goes on along the minus strand of NZ_JBHXSC010000003.1, from coordinate 2,506 downwards.
TCGGTGCGGTCGTCGGCGGCGTAGAAGGTGAGGGTGACCGTGACGTCGATGACTCCGGTGTAGGTGTCGTCGACGACATTGCCGATGAGCATCTCGACGGGCTGCGGGCGGGTGAGGGTGTCCCGGTAGCGGGTGACGTCCTTCTCCACGGACCAGGTGATGCCGTCGGGCGAGGGCTGGGGCGTGGAGGTGCGGAGGATCTCGACACCGCCGAGGGAGAGGTGCCCGAGCCGGTCGTACTGACGGCCCTTGACCTTGCCGTCGAGGCGCAGGACGACCGTGGCCCAGTGGTCCGCTCCGCAGCCGGTCGGCGGCGTGTAGCCGCCCCGGTACGGGGTGAAGTCGCGGAACTGCGCCTGGGCGAGGGCGACCCGGCAGGACCGTGTCGCCGGGCGGGCGACGGGAGGTCCGGGGGTGAGGGGGTCGTGCCAGTCGGTCCCGAACTCGGCGGGCGGGTTCGGCCCCCGGCCCGCTCCGGGTGGGCCGGCGGGAGCGAGTGCGGATGCCTGCGGCGCGAGCGCGGATGCCTGCGGCGCGAGTGCTGGGGTTGCTGCGGCCGGGGTGGCGGGGATGGCCGCGGTGGCTGGTGCCGTGGTGCCGGCGAGGGCGGCCGCGGCGAGGGTCAGCGCGCCGAGCAGGCCCGTGGTCCGGTGTCGTCTCATGTCCCCGGAGTCAAGCCCGGCCCCGGGGGCGGCACCAGGGCCGGCCTCCGCGCCTGGCGGAATCCGGCCCCCGGACGCGGGACACGGCCGGTCGGCTCCCGGCGGGGGGCACGGCGGCGCCGTCGTCGGGTCGGCGCCGGGCGGGACGGCCGGGTCAGTCGCGGGAGTTGCCGAACAGGATGCGGTAGCCGATCAGCAGGACCAGTGAGCCCGCGATGGCCGATCCCCAGGTGGCGAGGTCGAAGAACTGCGTCTGGATCGGGCGGTCCAGGAACCTGGCCGACAGCCAGCCGCCGATGAAGGCGCCTGCGACACCGATGAGGATGGTGCCGATGAAGCCGCCCGGGTCCCGGCCCGGGAGGAGCACCTTGGCTATGCCTCCGGCCAGCAGTCCCAGCACGATCCAGCTGAAGATCCCCATGCCCCGTCACTCCGTTTCGGTGGTGCGCTGCGTTCACCGGGAAGGACGCGGACCGGTCCGAAACGGTTCTTCTGCCGTGGCCCGTTCAGCGGCGGGCCGGGAGCACGCGGGAGGAGGGGCGATCCGTCAGCCGTGTCGCTCACGCCGCCACACGGGCGGTGGGGAAGGAGGGGCCCGCGGAGGTCGCTGGCCCGACCGGAGGCGCGGCCACGGCGGCAGGCACGGGAGCCGTCGGGGTCGCGGGAGCGGCGTCCGGTCCCGCCGGTACGTCCGCCCGGACGGCCGCGGTCGCGGCAGGAGGCGCGGGAGCCGACGGGGTCGTCGGCGGCGGAGCCGACCGCACGGCCACGGCGGGAGGCGCAGGAGCCGTCGGGGCTGCGGCAGCCACGACCGGTTCCGCCGGTACGTCCGCCCCGACGGCCGCCGTCGCGGCCGGGGGCGTACGGGTCAACAGGAGCACCCCGCGCGCCGCGGCGAGCGCGCCGGCCGCCGCCAGCAGCACCCCGGCGGCTCCGCCCTGGAGGCGTTCGCCGAGCAGGACCATGCCGATCGCCGCGGCGGCCAGCGGGTTGGCCAGGTTCACGACGGCCAGCGGCGCGCCGAGTCCACCGCGGTAGGCCCGCTGGGACAGCAGCATCCCGCCGACCGCGAACAGCACGACGAGCAGCGCCACCGAGACGACCCGGACACTGAGCAGGTCTCCCCCGCGGCCGCCCGCGACGGCGACGGTCTGGGTCAGGGCGGAGGCGGCCGCGGAGGCCAGTCCGGAGGCGGTGGCGTGCCGCAGTCCCGACCGCGGGTCCTTGGCGGCGGTGAGCAGCAGGATCACCGCCGCCGTCGCGCCCGAGACGGCGAACGCCTCGGCCAGGCTCAGGGTGTCGTCGGGAGCCGGTCCCGAGGCGGGGAGCAGCAGCAGGCCCAGCCCGGCGACGGTGGCCAGGGTGCCCCGCCATTCGGTGGCGGCCACCCGTCGGCCGGCCCCGCGTGCTCCGAGCGGCACGGCGGCCACGAGGGTGAGGGCGCCCAGCGGCTGGACCAGGGTCAGCGGCCCGTACCGCAGCGCCGCGGCGTGCAGCAGTGCCGCGGCGGCGTTCAGTCCGGCCGACCACCACCAGGCGCCGTTGCCGAGCAGGGTCCTGGCGCTGCGGGCGACGGCGGCGCGGGCGAGCCGCTCCTGGGCCACGGCGGCGGCGGCGTACGTGACCGCCGAGGCGAGGCAGAGCCCGACGGCGAGGGCGGTGGCGTTCACCGCCGGCCCCCCGCGCCGGCCGGCGCCCGGCGGACGTGCGACAGTCGACGTACGGGTCCGCCGGCGCCGGTCTCGACACCGGCGGGCGCGGCCGGACCGCAGACCCCACCGGTCCCGCCGGTACCGGCCTCGGCCTCGGCCTCGGCCTCGGCAGACACGGCCAGACCGCGGGCC